>NZ_JBVVOL010000002.1:0-241162 GCF_055810895.1 Formivibrio sp. oc-25
GGTTGCACAACCCGGGGTGGAAACTATTGGATGCCGATCACCCCGGAAACCTGGAAAGTTTTGCATGCCGGTTTACAGAATAATAAAGTAATTCATATTTGGCGCACTCATAACCCGATTCCTGTCGGCAAATTAAAAGCCTCTATCCAGATTCCCGGATAGAGGCTTTTTGCTGTGTGGAACAGCTTCTGGAAGTTACACGCCAGAGTAGGCCGAGAAACCGCCATCCACCGGCACAACTACGCCGTTGACGAAACCGGAGGCTTCTTCAGAGGTCAGGAACATCAGCGAGCCGATCAGTTCCTTGGATTCGCCAAAGCGACCCATCGGGGTGTTGCCCAGAATCTTGCCGGCACGTGCGGTCGGTTGGCCGTCTTCCGTGAACAACAGAGCGCGGTTCTGGTTGGTGACGAAGAAGCCCGGGGCGATGGCGTTCACGCGGATGCCGACCGGGGCGAAGTGCACGGCCAGCCACTGGGTGAAGTTGCTCACGGCAGCCTTGGCGGCGCTGTAGGCCGGGATCTTGGTCAGCGGGCGGTAGGCGTTCATCGACGAAATATTGATGATGCTGCAGCCGCTGCGGCCAACCATCTGCTTGGCGAATACCTGGGTCGGCATCAGCGAGCCGAGGAAGTTCAGGTCGAATACGAAGCGGATGCCATCCGGGTCCAGATCAAAGAAGCTGGTGATCGAGGCATCGGCTTGCTGGAAGTCAGCCAGGGTCAGGTTTTCCTTGGTGGTGGTGCCCTTCGGATGATTGCCGCCGGCGCCGTTGATCAGGATGTCGCACTGGCCGATCTTGGCCAGCACTTCTGCGGCAGCGGCTTCCAGCGAAGCGCGTTCCAGCACGTTGGCTGCTACGGCAATGGCTTGGCCGCCTTCGGCACGGATCGAAGCGGCAACGGCTTCGGCGGATTCCAGCTTCAGGTCGAGGATGGCGACCTTGGCACCGGCTTCGGCCAGTGCGCGAGCCATGTCGGCGCACAGAATGCCGCCGCCGCCGGTCACAACGGCAACTTTTCCTGCGAGATCATTGAAATTGGGTAAGGACATTTGAGTTCTCCATTCGAAGTGAGAGAAGCATTTTTATAGGGTGCAACAAGCTTTGCCATGCTGCGGGTGCGGTATGGCGTGGAGAGAATCCTGCCGCGGTCCAAAGGCAGCGACAGGATTCAATTACAGATGGGGCATGAATCAGGCGGCTTGCTTGGAGCCGTACTTGTCGACGGCTTCCCACAGGCCGATCAGGTACATCGCGCCCAGTGCGCGGTCATACAGGCCGTAACCCGGCTTGCCGGTTTCGCCCCAGATCATGCGGCCGTGGTCCGGACGGGCATAGAAGGGCTGACCTGCATCGTGGTAGGCCTTGATGATGGCGGCCATGTCGAGCGAGCCACAGGAAGACAGGTGGGCGGTTTCTTCAAAGTCACCAGCCGGGGTCACGTACACATTGCGCAGGTGGGCGAAGTGGATGCGGCCTTGCGGGGCGAATTCGCGCACCATGGCTTCCACGCTGTTTTCGTAACCGGCACCGAGCGAACCCGAGCACAGGGTCAGGCCGTTGGCCGGGGAATTGACGATGCCCAGGATGCGGGCGAGGTCGTCACGGTTCTTGACGATGCGCGGCAGGCCGAAGATGGGGCGGGGAGGATCATCCGGGTGGATGGCCATCTTCACGCCAGCTTCTTCCGCTACCGGAATGATCGCCTTGAGGAAGTATTCGAGGTTTTCCCACAGCTTGGCTTCGCCAACCTGGGCGTATTCGGCCAGCAGGGCTTTCAGTTCGTCGGTCTTGTAGCTGGCATCCCAACCCGGCAGGGAAATGCCCTTGCTCACGTCGATTTCGTCGGCTTCCTGGGCGCTGAAGGCCAGGCAGGTCGAGCCGTCCGGCAATTGCTTGTCCAGCGTGGTGCGGGTCCAGTCGAACACCGGCATGAAGTTGTAGCAGATGACCT
Organism: Formivibrio sp. oc-25; assembly: GCF_055810895.1. Taxonomy (NCBI): domain Bacteria; kingdom Pseudomonadati; phylum Pseudomonadota; class Betaproteobacteria; order Neisseriales; family Chitinibacteraceae; genus Formivibrio; species Formivibrio sp. oc-25. The sequence goes on from NZ_JBVVOL010000002.1 coordinate 1,956, forward strand.
TGATGCCGCAGGCGCCCAGGTTGCGGATGTTCTGCTGGTAGTTGGCGATCAGGCGATCACGGCTCGGCTTGCCGAGCTTGATGTCTTCGTGCACCGGTACCGATTCGACCACTTCAAATTCCAGGCCTGCGGCTTCGATCTTGGCTTTCAGGGCCTGGATCTTTTCTACCGGCCAGACTTCACCAACCGGCACGTCATAAATCGCGGAAACGATACCGGTCATGCCCGGGATCTGGCGGATGTATTGCAGGGAGACCGGATCGGAATCACCGTACCAGCGGAAAGTCATTTTCATGGTTATGCTCCTTGGGTGAGGGCTAAAGACTAAATGGTCAAAAGGTAAATTGGTAAGACCATTGATTAAAGTATAGGCGTATAATTTTCTGGCTGCAACAGATAATGTATCCGCTCGTCGGAGCTGGTTATAGAATGAGATCATGCTTCGGATATCGTTCTGACCGACTCGTAACCCGTTATAAACAATAGGCAAGACATGGCACAGGAACTTTCGCAATCCAACGGTACAAACGCAGAATTGCCGGTATTCCAATCGCGGCGTCTGTACAAGCAGATTGCCGATGCGCTGGAAGCACGCATTCGTTCCGGTGTATTTGCCCCGGGCAGTTATTTGCCATCCGAGCGGGATCTGGCGCAACAGATGGGCGTCAGCCGGCCATCGGTGCGCGAGGCGCTGATTGCGCTCGAAGTCATGGGCCTGGTCGAGGTGCGCGTGGGCGACGGCGTGCTGGTGTGCGATCGCCGTATCCCTCTGGCGGAAACCGCAGACGAAAACAGCCCGCTGGAACAGTTGCAGGCACGCATGATGCTCGAAGGTGAAGTGGCAGGACTGGCTGCGGAAAATGCGACCGAGGAACAGTTGGCGGCGCTGGATGCCTCGCTGGTTGCCATGGAGGGCGTGATCAACGATCGCACGCGCTTTCTGGCAGAAGACCAGCATTTCCATATGGCGGTCGTGGTGGCCAGCGGCAGCCAGACCCTGATCGATCTGGTGCAGTTCCTCTGGGCGCAGCGCACGTTGCCGGTTTATCGGGCATTTGAAGAACGCTTTACTGGCGCGGCGGAACAGACAGCGGTACTGGAAGAGCATCGCACCATCGTCGAGGCCATCCGTCAGCGCGATTCACGCAAGGCGCGCAGTGCCATGCGCAAGCATCTGGATCGGGTGCGCCGGCAGTTTATCAAGTAGCGCTATCGTCCACGGAGGCCAGAAGTGCTTTCCGACAGTGAGATTGCCGAATCCGTCACGTTGCTGCCCATCGCTGGCCTGGCAGAGCAAAAGGCCGGAATTCCTGCTGCAGCATTGGAATGCTATGGCCAGGACAAGGCGAAAATAACCCTCGACACCCTCCAGCAGTTGCAGGACCGGCCATCGGGCAAGCTGATTCTGGTCACCGCGATCACGCCCACCCCTTCCGGCGAGGGCAAGACCACGACCGCGATCGGGCTGACCGATGCGCTGAATCGGCTGGGACACAAGGCGATTGTCTGTTTGCGCGAGCCGTCGCTTGGCCCCTGCTTTGGCATCAAGGGCGGTGCGACGGGTGGCGGCTGGGCTCAGGTTGCCCCGCGCAATGCCATCAACCTGCATTTTACCGGCGACTTCCACGCCGTTACCGCTGCGCACAATCTGCTGGCGGCGCATATCGATAACCACCTGCACCATGGCAATGCCTTGCGCATCGACCCGCGCCGCATTGCCTGGCATCGGGTCATGGACATGAACGACCGGGCCTTGCGCAATATCACGATTGGTCAGGGTGGGCCACAGGGTTCCATCCCGCGCGAGGAGCACTTCGATCTCACGGTCGCGTCAGAAATCATGGCCATCCTGTGCCTGAGCGAATCACTGACCGAACTGCAGGAACGTCTGGGCAATATGCTGATCGCCTATGGCGGCAACGACGGAAGGGTGCCGATCCTGGCGCGCGACCTGAAAATCATCGGGGCGATGACTGCGCTGCTGCAGGATGCGCTGAAACCCAATCTGGTCCAGACGCTGGAACACAATCTGGCGCTGGTGCATGGCGGACCATTTGCCAATATCGCCCATGGCTGCAGTTCCTTGCTGGCGACGCGTACGGCACTCAAGCTGGCCGACTATGTTGTGACCGAGGCCGGCTTTGGCGCCGACCTTGGGGCGGAAAAGTTCATCGATATCAAGTGTCGGCAGGGGGGCTTGACGCCTGCGCTGGCCGTTCTGGTGGCAACGGTGCGCGCCCTCAAGTTCCATGGCGGCGTAGCGGAAAAAGATCTGGCACAGGAAAATTGCCCTGCGCTACGGGCGGGGATGGCCAACCTGCTGCGGCATCACGCCAATTTACGCGGGCATTTCGGCCTGCCCGTGGTGGTGGCGATCAATCCTTTCCCGACAGATAGCGCCGCAGAACTGGCGCTGGTGCAGCAGGAGTGCGCCCGCAATGGCATTGCCTGCGAGATCAGCCAGCATTGGGCGCAAGGCGGTACCGGTGCGCAACAGCTTGCCCAATCAGTCATCCATGCCATCGCGCAGATGGAGAACCGGTTCACCTTGCTGTATGCGGACGATTTGCCGCTGTGGCAGAAAATTGAAACTGTTGCCATGCGTATCTATGGCGCCAGCGGGGTAAATGCACCCGAGGCGGTCAGGAACGAAATCGACAGGCTGGATCAGGCATATCGGCACTACCCGGTATGTATCGCCAAAACCCCGTTCTCTTTTTCCGGTGATCCGCGCCAGACTGGCGCGGCGACTTGCATGCCGCTGCCGGTACGCGATGTGAGCCTGGCGCGCGGGGCCGGTTTTCTGGTGGTGCACTGCGGCAATATCATGACCATGCCAGGCTTGCCCGAACATCCCGCCAGTGAGCGGATTCGGGTCGATGCGGGCGGCCATATGACCGGTCTGCATTGATCGCCGACGGTCGATGCTGTCTGCGAAACATTTTTGCGTCAGAATGCGCTTTTTTGCCTCTGCTTGATCATGACCAACCAAGAACTGCTGCAGCGCAGCCTGGCTGCTGTCTGGCATCCCTGCAGCCAGATGAAACAGCATGAATCCTTCCCCCTTATTCCGATCAGCCGGGGGGAGGGCGCCTGGCTGATTGATTGCGATGGCAAGCGCTATCTGGATGCGGTATCGAGCTGGTGGGTCAACCTGTTTGGCCATAACGAACCACGCATCAAGGCTGCCATCCGGGCGCAAATGGATCGGCTCGAGCATGTGATGCTGGCCGGTTTTACCCATGAGCCGGTGGTACAGCTGTCGGAACGCCTGGCACAGCTGACCGGGCTCGGTCATGCCTTTTATGGTTCCGATGGCGCCTCGGCCACCGAAATTGCCCTGAAAATGAGCGCCCATTACTGGCGCAACCAGGGTCAACCGCACAAGAACCGTTTCATCTATCTGGAAAACAGCTATCACGGCGAAACGCTGGGTGCGCTATCGGTGACGGATGTCCCGATTTTCCGGACGGCCTATGCCCCGCTCGTGCGTGAAAATTATTGCGTGCCCAACCCGGATTGGCGCCAGGCCGTAGCGGGTGAATCTGCGCAGGATGTGGCCGAACGGGCCGCCCTGGCGTTGGAACGGTTGCTGGCGGATAAGCACCCTGAAATTGCCGCGCTGATTCTGGAGCCACTGGTGCAGGGTGCTGCCGGCATGGCGATGTACGATGCCCATTACCTGCGCCGTGCACGCGCGCTGTGTGATCGTTTCAACGTGCACCTGATCGCGGACGAGATCGCTGTAGGCTTTGGCCGCACCGGCACCATGTTCGCTTGTGAGCAAGCCGGCATCCGTCCCGACCTGCTTTGTCTTTCAAAAGGCATTACCGGTGGTTACTTGCCGCTTGCGTGCGTCTTGTGTGAGGGTGAAATTTACGGCGCTTTCTACCATGATGATATGGCGCGCGCGTTTCTGCATTCGCACTCGTATACCGGAAACCCACTGGCTTGCGCGGCGGCCCTGGCAACACTGGATATTTTCCATGACGATGACGTGATTGCCGCCAACGCGCAGAAAGCGCTGCGGCTGGATCAGCTATTTACCCCGCTCCGGCAGCATCCGCGAGTCAGAAACTGGCGGCGTACAGGCATGATCTGGGCATTCGATGTAGCTGACGCAGGTGCCGGTTTTGCCCAGCGATTTTTTGCAGAGGCACTGCAACAGGGCTTGTTGCTGAGGCCGATAGGTGCAACCGTGTATTTCATGCCGCCCTATATTCTGGATGATGGCGCTGCGCAATGGCTGGTACAAGGCACGTTGAATGCGCTGGCCCTAACGCTTGAACAAGTGATGTGATCCATGCAATTACTGCTTGATCTGCCTGAAATCGCACCGGAGCTCGCCACGATGGTCGAGACCGATCCGGCCCGGCTGCGCGCCTGGCTGATCAGCCTGCCGACCTCCGACATCACCGCGGCGGCGCGACCGATACATGATGCGCTCGCCTCGCTCAACCGCATCGAGCTGACGGCCGATGTACGCGTCAAATTGCTGGCCGAGTATGAATCGATGCTGGAATTGCTGGCAGGCAGCTTTGATGTCGCGAGCCAAGGCAGTGGCATTCCGCTGAAGGAGACGGCAAAACTGGCTGCGACGCTGCATCGCAACCTGTGGCAGGAAATGGCCATTGGCTGGAAGATCGCCCTGGTGAACCGCCTGGAAAAACGCTCGCTGTTTGGCGGTGGCGGCAAAGCCGATCCGGTATTGGTTCAGCGGATCCTGCTGAGCATCTGGCGGTTTTATCGCCTGAGCTCCCGGCTGTATTTGCCCATGCCGACAGGGTTGTGGGGGGAATTGCATCAACTGTTTCGCCTGGGCATCAAGCACCAGTTCCTGGATGAGCCGGGCGAGCCCAAGAATCGCTCAATTGCCTGCCTGTACAAGTATATTCTCCTGTTTTCACTGGCCGATCCCTTGCGCTTTGCTCCGGCAGAACAGGACAAAGTGGTCGAGCTGGTGGAAAGCTATGGCCATCTGGCCCATTTTCTGCCGGTTTCGCGTCTGGCTGGTAGCGCCGGTTATTTTCTGATCGAGCTGGAGAGCGACAAGCCCCCGCGCTACATTGGCAGTCGTACCATCGATCCGGCGCTCACCGGCACGATCCTGTTCGATACCACCGAGTTATCGCGCCACCTGCACAAGACCGAGGCCGCGATCGAAGCCAAGGCACCGCAGGTGCAAGACCGTGCGCGCCTGTTGGCACGCCTGCAGATTTTGCGTCGTGCCTTGCGCCAGTGGGCGATTGCACCGCAGCGGGTATTTCAGCGCATTCCCTCTCACTCACTGGTCGAGCTGGCACTGGGTTTGCCTGCCGTGGTATTTCATCTGCATGAAAACGATGAATCGCCGTTGCGGGAAACCATGGCGCGGTGCCTGCCCGGCGGCGCAGATTGGCCGGAAGCCGGTGATGCCATGCCCTGTACGCTTTCCAGTTGGCAGATCATCAACGAGAGTCCGGGCGGGTTTGCCATCCGTGCAGTTTCGGTGCTCGAAGAGCAGGTGCGCGCAGGTGAGATCGTGGCCTTGCGCACGCCGCAGGCCGGGTGGATGGTGGCATCAGTCCGCTGGCTGCAGACCAACGACAGCGGCGGGATCGAGATGGGCCTGCAGGTATTGTCTCCCAAGGCCATACCGGTATTGATCCGTCCAACCTCCTCGGACGGAGCCGGCTTGCCGGCGGTATTGCTGCCGGAAATCTCCAGCATCCGGCAGCCTGCCCGTATTGCCGCCAGCAAGGGAAGCTATATTCCGCTGCACGAGTTGTCAGTCATGACGCCAAGCGGTGAAAAAGTGGTGCGGGCACTCAAGCTGATCGAGCAGCAAATGGGCTATGACTTGTTTGACTATCAAGAAGACATTGGCTGATTCAGTCGTTCTTTTTGGCGCGCGGGTGTGTCTTGTCGTAGATATCGGCCAGGTGCTGGAAATCCAGGTGGGTATAGACCTGCGTGGTGGCAATGCTGGCATGACCGAGCAGCTCCTGTACCGCGCGCAAATCGCCCGATGATTGCAGTAAATGGCTGGCGCAACTGTGGCGCAGTTTGTGCGGATAAAGCGGTTCGGACAAACCGAGCTGGCGGCGCCAGTGATCCAGGCGCAGTTCGATGGCGCGGGTGGTCAGGCGCTGGCCGTGTTTGCCGACGAAAACGGCGGTCTCGCCACCCGCCGCAAGCAACACCCGCTGCGCTAGCCAGTGCTGCAATGCGTCGGCTGCCTGGCTGCCAACCGGCACAACGCGAGTCTTGCCGCCTTTGCCCAATACCGTTGCCATGCCGTTGGCCAGATCCAGATCGTCCAGTTGCAGGCCGGCAAGTTCTGCCACGCGCAAGCCGGATGAATAAGCCAGCTCGAAGATCGCCTTGTCGCGACAAGCGAGAGTATCGTCAGCGGGCAGATTGTCGAGGAATCCGCCAATTGCATCGGTGGTCATGGCCGCGGGCAGTTTTTTGGCGCTACGCGGCGGCCGCACACCATCGGCCGGATTGGCGGGCCAACCCTTGTCACGCTGCATGACGCGGTAAAAGGCGCGCCAGGCCGCCAGCATGCGGGCAATGCTGCGCCCACTCAGCTTGTGCGCTGCCAGCTGGCGCACGAAGCCGCGCATATCGACTGGCGTCAGCACGGCAGCGCTACGGCCATTGGCCAGCCTGGTCAGCCAGTGCAGATCGCGCGCATAGGCCGCCAGCGTGTGCGGGCTGGCGCCTTCTTCGCTGGCCAGCTGGCGCAGGAAGTGGGCGATGTACGGATCATCGCCAGCCTCCGGTGTTTCGGCCATCAGTCGCTGGTTGCCGGTATGGCGCGCAGCAGGGCAGCGGAAACCAGTTCCGACAGTCGCTGCAGGTAGAGCGTACCCATGTCCGGGTAGAAGCGTTCGCTGTCTTCACTGGCCATGACCAGAATGCCGAAAGGCTCTTCACCCTTGCGCAGCGCGAACTGGGCAAACGATTTCAGCCCGCTTGCGGCTTCTCCGAACCAGCCCAGCACTTCTTCGGTGACATATTGCCCGCAGTAGGGGGAAACCAGATTGCCGGCGAGCCGGAGCACGTCGGCTCCGACCGGTTCGAATTCGCGCAAGCTGGCCTGCGTGCCGGGCAACCACAGGCGCAAAGCCACGTGCGGCACGCCGAAGCGTTCGCGCAGATGATATTCGAGCGTGCCGATCACGCCGGCCAGATCGACCGCGCGCATCAGGTCGACGGTGAGCCGATGCAGCCGCTCCGAAGTGACATCATTTTCCTCGCCGAACTGCAGCAATTCACCCAGACGGATTTCCAGCTCGCGATTTTTCTCGCGCAGGGTCAGCAGTTGCCGCTCTGCCAGCGAAATGGCATGGCCGCGATGCGTGTGCGGCACATAGATCTGTGCCAGATCATCGGCAAAATCTTCAAAAAAAGCCGGGTTTTGCCGAAGCCATTCCACGATTTCGATCGGCTGCATTGCGTTTTCTCCCTGAAACGGTCAGATAGTCAGATGACCTTCGTATACGGTGACAGCCGGGCCGGTCATCAGCACCGGTTCGCTGCCACCTGCCCACTGAATCGTGAGTTCGCCGCCATGTGTGCTGACGCGCACGGTGGCATCGAGCAAGCCACGCCGGATGCCAGCTACCACGGCAGCGCAGGCGCCAGTGCCGCAAGCCAGCGTTTCACCCGCACCGCGTTCGAACACGCGCAGGCGGATCGCATTACGCGAAACGATCTGCATAAAGCCGGCATTCACGCGTTGCGGAAAGCGCGGGTGGTGCTCGATCAGCGGGCCGTGTTCGGTCACCGGCGCGGTATCCACATCGGCTACCACTTGCACCGCATGCGGGTTGCCCATGGAAACCACGGTGATATCGAATGATTTCCCGGCGATATCAAGCGGGTGAATCACGCTATCGGCTTCGGCCACGAACGGGATTTCCGCCGGCAGAAAACGCGGCTGGCCCATGTTGACGGTGACTTCGCCGCTGTCTTCCAGGCGCGGGTAGATCAGGCCTCTGGCGGTTTCGACGGCAATTTCTCGCTTGTCGGTCAGCCCCTGGTCATAGACGAAACGGGCAAAGCAGCGTGCGCCATTGCCGCACTGTTCTACTTCGCTGCCATCGCAATTGAAGATGCGATAGCGGAAATCCACACCCGGCTGTTTCGAGCGCTCGACCAGCAGCAGTTGATCAAAGCCGATACCGAAGTGTCGATCACCGAAACGGCGGATCAGATCAGTATTCAATTGCACCGGCTGGGTCACGCCATCGATGACCATGAAATCGTTGCCCAGGCCGTGCATTTTGGTAAAGCGCAGATTCATAAGTAAACGCTAATGTTTGTCGGATTGCCGCAAGCGTAGCGGCAAAGCCGTATGGATTCAAATTTAAAAGCGCCCCAAGCCCTGCTCAGCGTCCGCGGCAAAAGAATCTCGCTGCAAGACGATGACAGATCCTCAGGCACAAAGCCGCCGCCATTCCACTTTCAGGCAGCGATCCATCACCACGAACATACCGGCAGCGCGGGCGCGTTCAGCCGCCGCTTCGTTGATGATGCCGAGCTGGATCCAGATTGCCGGCAACTTCAGGCGGATGGCCTCGTCGACTACGGCATCGACATCTTCCGCCTTGCGGAACATGTCGACCAGATCAATCGCATCCGGCACACTGGCCAGATCCGGCCAGGCCTTTTCCCCGAGAATCTCGCTGGCACCGGGATGTACCGGGATGATGCGGTAGCCGGCATCCTGCATCACTTGCGCCACGCCAAAACTGGGCCGATCCGGTTTGGGTGAAAGCCCGACCACGGCGATATGCTTCATTTTCTGCAAGAAGGTACGGATTTCGTCATCGGACGGATTCTGGAAAGACATGGCTACCTCCGGCATTGATAGAATCGATAGTTTATTGCATCCGGAACAGAAATACCGTGATTGATCTCTACCTGGCTTCCGGCAGCCCGCGCCGACGCGAGTTGCTGGCCCAAATCCACGTGACATTCGAAAAAATCAGCGCACCGGTCGACGAAACGCCCTTGCCCGATGAGCTCGCGCATGACTATGTGCTGCGTCTGGCGAGCGCCAAGGCCGAAGCCGGCTGGCTGCAGATGCAGGCACAGGGCCTGCCGGTACGCCCCGTACTCGGTGCCGATACCACGGTGGCGCTGGCTGATCATCTGCTGGGCAAGCCCGAGGATGATGCCCAGGCGATAGCCATGCTGAAAATGCTCTCCGGCACCACGCATGAAGTGCTGACGGCCGTGGCATTGCGCACGCAATCCGGCTGTGACACGGTGCTTTCCACCAGCCGCGTGCGCTTCGCGGCCATGAGCGATGCCCAGATCGCCGCCTATGTGGCCAGTGGCGAGCCGCATGACAAAGCCGGTAGCTATGGCATCCAGGGCTTGGGCGGCCTGTTTGTCGAACATCTGGATGGCAGCTTCACCGGGGTGATGGGCTTGCCGTTGCATGAAACCGCCATGCTGCTCGCTCATGTCGGCTTGGGATTCCTGGCCGTGAAATGATCGTGCCAACAAAAAACCTCGCTGTTGCCAGCGAGGTTTTTTTAACGGATCTAACCGATGATCAGTTCTTGCTCTGGTCAACCAGTTTGTTCTTGGCGATCCACGGCATCATTGCGCGCAGCTGGCCACCGACCACTTCGATCGGGTGCACGGCGTTCAGACGACGGCGAGCGGTCATGCTCGGGTAGTTGGTCTTGCCTTCCTGGATGAACATCTTGGCGTATTCGCCGGTCTGGATGCGCTTCAGTGCTGCGCGCATCGCTTCGCGCGACTGGGCGTTGATCACTTCCGGACCGGTCACGTATTCGCCATATTCGGCGTTGTTGGAGATCGAGTAGTTCATGTTGGCGATGCCGCCTTCGTACATGAGGTCAACGATCAGCTTCAGTTCGTGCAGGCATTCGAAGTAAGCCATTTCCGGCGCGTAGCCAGCTTCGGTCAGGGTTTCGAAGCCCATCTTCACCAGTTCAACGGCGCCGCCGCACAGCACGGCCTGTTCGCCGAACAAGTCGGTTTCGGTTTCTTCGCGGAAATCGGTTTCGATCACGCCACCCTTGGTACCGCCATTGGCAGCGGCATAGGACAGAGCGATGTCCTTGGCCTTGCCCGACTTGTCCTGGTACACGGCGATCAGCGACGGTACGCCACCACCCTTCAGGTATTCGGAACGCACGGTGTGGCCCGGGCCTTTCGGGGCAACCATGATCACGTCCAGATCGGCGCGCGGTACAACCTGGTTGTAATGCACGTTGAAGCCGTGGGCGAAGGCCAGCGCAGCACCTTGCTTGATGTTCGGGGCTACGTTGTTGTTGTAGACCTCGGGGATGTTTTCATCCGGCAGCAGCATCATGACAACGTCAGCGCTCTTCACTGCATCGTTGACTTCCATGACCTTCAAGCCAGCGGCTTCAACCTTGGACCAGGAAGCGCCGCCACGGCGCAGACCAACCACCACGTTCACGCCGGAATCGCGCAGGTTTTGCGCGTGGGCGTGGCCTTGCGAGCCGTAGCCGATGATGGCGACTTGCTTGCCCTTGATCAGGGAGAGGTCGGCGTCTTTATCGTAGTAAACCTTCATTTGCAGTTTCCTTTCGTTTTCAGAGAGTGAACAAGTGAAAAGTGAAGGGGTGAGCGAGTGTTGATCCAGTCTCGTTCACTAGTTCACACCTTCACTAGTTCACTAGATTTTCAAAATCCGTTCGCCGCGACCGATGCCCGAGGCGCCGGTACGCACGGTTTCCAGAATGGTAGCCGGATCGATTGCCTTGATGAAGGCATCCAGCTTCTCGCCCGGGCCAGTCAGCTCGATGGTGTAGGTCTTCTCGGTCACATCGATGATGCGGCCGCGGAAGATGTCGGCCATCCGCTTCATTTCCTCGCGATCCTTGCCGGTGGCGCGTACCTTGATCAGCATCAGTTCGCGTTCGATGTGTTCGGCCTCGTTGAGGTCGATCACTTTCACCACTTCCACCAGCTTGTTCAACTGCTTGGTGATCTGCTCGATGATGTCGTCCGAGCCGTGCGTGACGATGGTCATGCGGCTCATGGTCGGATCTTCGGTCACTTGCACCGTCAGCGAATCAATGTTGTAGCCACGGGCCGAAAACAGGCCGGTCACGCGCGAGAGCGCGCCGGCTTCGTTCTCGATGAGAATGGACAGAATATGACGCATGGTTTCCTCTCCCTTCTCAGCAAAGATTGCCGTAATCACGGTTGTTTTCGAAAGGCGTCTGCTGCATGCCACTCATGTGCGCCGGCAGATCCATCTGGTTCAGACCCTTGCCGTTTTGCACCATCGGGAACACGTTTTCGCTCTGATCCGTAATGAAATTGAGGAAAACAGTACGTTCCTTGTGCGTGGTGAAGGCTTCGCGCAGCGCGGCTTCGACATCCTGCGGCTTTTCCACGCGGATGGCGACATGGCCGTAGGCTTCGGCCAGCTTCTCGAAGTCGGGCAGGGCATCCATGTACGATTCCGAATAGCGGTTACCGTAGAAGAATTCCTGCCACTGGCGCACCATGCCCAGGTAGCGGTTATTTAGCAGCACGATCTTCACCGGCACATGGAACTGCTTGCAGGTGGAAAGCTCCTGGATATTCATCTGGATCGAGCCTTCGCCCGTCACGCAGACTACCGGCGTATCCGGATTGGCCAGTTGCGCACCGATGGCGGCCGGCAGGCCAAAACCCATCGTGCCCAGACCGCCGGAGTTGATCCACTGACGCGGGCGGCGGAACTTGTAGTACTGCGCCGTCCACATCTGGTGCTGGCCGACGTCGGAAGTCACGATGGCTTCGCCATTGGTCACTTCCCACAGCTTTTGCATCACGTACTGCGGCTTGATCTTCTCTTCCGAGGTGGCGTAATCCAGGCATTTCGGTGCACGCCAGGCTTCAACCTGTTTCCACCAATCGGCCAGACCTTCCGTGTGCGGACGGATGCCGGTTTCCTTCAGCATGGCCAGCATGTCGGTCAGCACATGCTTCACATCGCCGACGATAGGAATATCGACCTTCACACGCTTGGCGATCGAGGACGGATCGACATCGATATGAATGATGCGCTTGGGTTGCGACAGGAAATGGTTCGGTACCGAAATCACGCGGTCATCAAAACGCGCGCCGATCGCCACCAGCACATCGCAATACTGCATGGCCAGGTTGGCTTCAAAAGTGCCGTGCATGCCGGGCATGCCGAGGAAGTGCGAATCGGTGCCATCGAGCGCACCCAGACCCATCAGCGTGTTGGTACACGGTGCATTGAGCAGCTTCACCAGCTCGGTGACTTCCGCGCCGGCATTGCCCTGTACGGCGCCGCCGCCAACATAGATCATCGGTCGCTTGGCTTCGCCGATCAGCTGCACAGCCTTCCTGATCTGGCCAGGATGGCCCTTGGTCGGCGGGTTGTAGCTGCGGATCGCAATCGAGGCCGGATAGCTGAATTCGGTCTTGTGGATCGTGACATCCTTGGGCACATCGATGACCACCGGGCCGGGGCGGCCGCTGGAGGCGATGTGGAAGGCCTTCTTGATCGTGACGGCCAGATCGCGCACATCCTTCACCAGGAAGTTGTGCTTCACAATCGGACGTGAACAGCCGACCATGTCGACTTCCTGGAACGCATCCAGACCAATGCCGGCAGTGCCGACCTGGCCGGAGATCACCACCATCGGAATCGAATCCATATAAGCGGTGGCAATACCGGTCAGCGCATTGGTTGCACCCGGACCGGAGGTCACGAGGCATACGCCGACTTTCTTGCTGGAGCGCGAATAGGCGTCCGCAGCATGCGCGGCGGCCTGCTCGTGGCGTACCAGCACATGCTTGAAAGCATTTTGTTTGAAAATTGCGTCGTAAATTTCCAGAACGGCGCCGCCAGGGTAGCCGAAGACGAATTCAACGCCTTCTTCAGCCAGGCTGCGCACGATGATCTCTGCACCCGAGATTTCCATCGGTTCAATCCCTGTCTCTAAGTTGAACATGAATATGTGAGCGGTCCTGCCGGGGAAGATTATGCTGCTGAACGTATACCCGCAAAAACGCATCCAGGCGTTGGTCGGGTCTGTCGGTCATTACCGGCGTGTTCAGCACTTCCATCAGCAGTCCATAGTCCGGGCTTGCCGCCGTCGCGTCGGGCTTGTGGCCCAAGGGACGACCAGATGTGTTTGTAGCGGTGCCTGTCGGTGCCAACGCACCGTGTCGGCCGCGTCAGCAAAAGAATTTGGATGAGCTGTCAACCTTAACCGATCAGCCGCGTTATTGCAAGCAGGCACAGCGAGCGGATACCATGACAGCGCTTTGTTTTAAACCAACATTTTTGCAGGAGACGGCACTGGGTACCCCGGGAGAACTGGCGGCTTTCCTGGCCGATGTGGAGCGGCGCGCGTTTAGACAGGCGCTCTATGCGGTACAGGATGAGGATGCTGCGCTCGATATCGTGCAGGATGCCATGCTGCGTCTGGCCGATAAGTATGCGGCGGCACCCGCTTCCGAGTGGCCGATGCTGTTTCAGCGCATCCTGCAAAATGTGATTCGGGATTATTACCGGCGCCAGAAGGTGCGTTCATGGTGGACGACCGTATTGTCCGCATTCCAGCCGCATGATGACGAGACCGATGCCGGCGATCCGCTGGAATGGTTGCCGCATACGGCAGAATCACCAATGGCGCCGGAAGAGGAGTTGGGCCAGGCGCAGACCATGCAGACGATTGAAGAGGGCTTGGCAAAACTGCCGGCGCGTCAACGCGAAGCCTTCCTGCTGCGTTACTGGGAAGACATGGATGTCGCTGAAACGGCCAAGGTCATGGGCTGCTCGGAGGGAAGTGTCAAAACCCACTGTTCCCGGGCAACACATGCGCTGGCAGCCTGGCTGCAAGAGCGGGGGATAAAATCGTGAATGAACGTGAATTTGCCAAGAAACTGACGCGCCAGCTAAACACCGCGCCGCTATCGGATCATGCCGCCGACCGCTTGCGTAGTGCACGGGAAGCAGCCGTTGCCCGGGCCGTGGCGCAGCAAACCACCGCTTTGGCAAGTGCGGGTAATCTGGTTGTGCGTTTCTGGCAGCGCCATCACACAGCGAGCATCGGATTGCTGCTGGCGGTGACGCTGGCCATCGCAGGTGCCGGCTGGCAATGGCATCAATCGCGGGAGGCGGATCGTTCGATCGAAGCCATGTTGCTGGCGGACGATGTGCCGATGGACATGTTTCTGAGCGAGCGGTTCTGACATGACGGCCTATTTGCGCAAGGTATTGCTGGGCGTGTTGCTGGCGTGGCTGACCGCTCCGGTTTGGGCCGACGTACCCAACTGGCAGGCATTGACTGTTGGGCAGAAGGAAGTGCTGGCGCCGCTGAAAGACAAGTGGAATACACTGTCGGAATCCGAGCGCGAGCAGTTCCTGCGGGTAGTCGAGCGTTATCCGAAATTGTCGGCGGAACAGCAATCTCGCGTGCGTGAGCGCATGAGCCGCTGGGCCGAGTTGCCGCCCGAGCAACGGGCGCGCATGCGCGAGAACTACAAGCGTTTTCGCGATATGTCGCCGCAGGAGCGTGATGCCGTGATGGAGCGATACCGCGAACATCGCGGGCAGATGAAAAATGGCTCGGGGCCGGGTCCCGGGCGAGGGCCCGGCAACGGCATGCATGGGCCCGGACAAAAGCAGCAAGGACAGGATTGATGACGGAAAAACTGGTAATAGGCGCCGCTGCCGGCTGGTGGCGGCGCTTTCTTTCGTTCTGGTATGAGGTACTGCTGCTGACAGCGATTGTATTGCTGGCTGGCGCGCTCGGCCAGACGCTGTTTCAACTGGCCACCGGGCTGCCGGTTACCGCGCTGACGGATCTTCCCTGGGCGCGCACGCTCAACTTCATCTGGCTGCTGATCTGGGTATTCGCCTGGTTTGCCCTGTGCTGGCGCAAGGGCGGACAGACGCTGGCGATGAAGGCCTGGCGCATGCGGCTGGTCATGGCCGATGGCAGCAAGCCGACTTGGCGCGCGATCTGCCTGCGCTTCATCCTGGCGAGTCTGTTCTATGGGCCGGTGCTTCCGCTCTGGGTCATGGCCTGGCACGATGCCCGTTGGCTGATGCCGGCCTGGCTGGCGTCGGGCTGGCTGCTGGCGCCTTTTGTCTGGGTCCGCTTCGATCGTGACCGGCAGTTACTGCATGACCGGATTGCGGGTACGCGCCTGGTAATAGCCAAACGCCGCCAGCGCAAGGCACAGGCTGGCGAGCAGGCCTAGCACCGGCATATCGCCCCAGCGCAAATACGGGGTCAGGCCGCTACGATTTTCGGCTTGGCCTTCCAGAACGCCGGCTACGCGTGCAGGCAGCCGGCTGACGATATTGCCGCGATGATCCACGATGGCCGTGGCGCCGGTATTGGTGGCGCGGATCATCCAGCGCCCGGTTTCCAGTGCGCGCGCACGTGCCATCTGCAGATGCTGGTCCGCCGCCCACGAACCATCGAACCAGGCCATGTTGCTGACATTGGCAAGCAAGGTCGATTGCGCGGCGGTATGGCGCAACTCATCCCCAAAGATATCTTCGTAGCAGACATTAGCCCCAAGCCTGGTCTGGCCCAATACCAGTGGTGGCTGGCCATTTCCGCCGCGCGAAAATCCAGACATCGGCATATTCATGAAGTCATACATCCAGCCAAACAGCGCCGGCAGTGGAACGAATTCACCAAAGGGCACCAGATGGTGCTTGCTGTAGGCTTGCTGGGTTCCGGTCAGGGTAACCACGCTATTCAGATAGCTGCCTTCCCGGCCGGTGATAAAGCCCGATACCAGTGCCGCCCCGCGCGGCTCGACCAGCTGCTGCCATGCCGCCAGATAGTCGGGCGGCATGTCGGAAAGCAGGACTGGAATCGCCGCCTCGGGCAGCAGTACCAACTGGCCGCGGGTCTGGCGCACCAGTTCGAGGTAGCGCAGCAGGGTGTTGTCGAACTGGCGCATATCCCAGCGCTGCGATTGCGGGATGCCGCCCTGTACCAGGCTGACGCTAACTGGCGCACCTGCTGGCTGTGTCCAGGGCACGCCTTGCAAGCCGAGCCCGGTCAGCAGCACTGCCAGAAAAGTGGTCAGCCCCCAGCGCCAGCGCCACACGGTCAATGCGGTCGCCAATGCCAGCAGCCAGCCCACACCGTAAACCCCGAGGAGGGGAAACCAGCCTGCCAGCAATTTGACCTGGCTGGTGCCGATGCCGGCCCAGGCAAACCCCGTGAACAGCCAGCCGCGCAGCCATTCGGTCAGGATGAATAGTGTCGGCACTAGCAGGGGCAGGCGCAGGATGTCGGGGCAGGGCAGTCGTCGGCTCAGCCAGGCCGCCAGTGCCGGAAACAGGGCCAGGTAAGCCGCGAACAGCAACGTGCAGCCCGCTGCCATCCAGGCCGGCATGCCGCCGAAGTCGTGCATGCTGATATAGACCCAGTGAACGTTCGCCACGAAATAGCCAAGGCCGAAAGCCAGACCGAGTGCTGCGGCACGGGCAGGGGAAGCCGCTTTCTCAACGGCCCAGAACAGTAGCGCCAGCGCGGCAAATATCGGCCCTGGCACTTCCAGCGGGGCAAACGACACTACGCTGCCGGCGCCGGCCAGCGCCAGCAGCACGGGTAGGATCAGGGAACGGGAAAGCATCAGTACGGATTGTCTTCTTCGGTGGGCGCCAGGCGCTCGATCTGCAGGGAATGGATGCGCCGGCTATCGGCACGCAGGACAAGGAAGCGATAGCCATCGAAGCTGATCGATTCGCCTTGCTTGGGCAGGTGCCCGAAATGTTTCATTACCAGTCCTGCCACGGTATCAAAGGCTTCGTCGGTAAACGTGCTGCCGATTATTTCGTTGAGATCGACAATCGCTGTCATGCCTTTGACGTGCCATAGATCCGGGCGTTCCTGCGTGATGGCGTCCTCAAGTTCGTCGTAATCGAATTCGTCTTCGATATCGCCGACGATCTGTTCGATCACATCCTCGATCGTGACCAGTCCGGCAATGCTGCCGTATTCGTCGATGACGATCGCCATGTGGTTGCGGTTGTTGCGAAAATCCTTGAGCAATACGTTCAGATGCTTGGTTTCGGGGATAAACACGGCCGGGCGCAGTATATCGCGTACCTCGAACGCTTCTTCCCGCGCATAAAAACGCAGCAGATCCTTGGCCAGCAGGATGCCGATCACGTTGTCCTTGCTGCCTTCGATGACCGGAAAGCGCGAATGGGCCGCTTCGATCACGAACGGGATGAATTCTTTGGGGGGCTGGGCAATATCGATGACATCCATCTGGCTGCGCGGCACCATGACATCGCGCACCTGCATTTCACCCACCGAGAGCACGCCTTCGATCATGCCCAGCGCATCGGCATCAAGCAGGTTGCGCTCGAAGGCAGAGTGCAGCATGTCTGCGAGTTCGCTGAGATTGTCAGGCTCCCTGAGCAGCAGTTGGGACAGACGTTCCAGCCAGCCCGGCCTGGGGCTGGACGACGAGACCTCGTCCATACGGGGGACTACTCCTTGTCCATGCGATACGGATCATCATAACCCAAGGCCATGACGATTTGCGTTTCCAGCGCTTCCATCGCCTCGGCCTCATCTTCTTCGATATGGTCATAGCCCTGCAGGTGCAATACGCCATGTACGACCAGGTGGCAGTAGTGTGCCTCGAGCGTGATGCCTTGCTCGGCGGCTTCGCGTTCGACCACCGGTGCGCACAGTACGATATCGCCCAGGAGCGGCAGGCCGGGGATATCGGGCATGTCTTCGTCGAAGGTGAAGGTCAGCACGTTGGTGGCGTAATCCTTGCCGCGGTAATCGCGGTTGAGCGTCTGCCCTTCTTCGGTATCGACAATGCGGAAGGTGATTTCGGCGTTAGTCACGTCCGCTTGCAAGGCAGCTTCGGCCCATTTCTTGATCTGGGCGCGCGTGGGCAGATTTGCCGCGCCGCTGGCATTCTGCAAGGCAAGCTTGAGCTTGGTTTTCACTTCTTTTCTCCTTCGGCCAGTCGTTTGGTCTGGCGCTCGTAGGCATCGACGATTTTCTGCACCAGCGGGTGGCGCACCACGTCTTCGCTGGTGAAGTGGTGCATGGCGATGCCGCGCACATCGGCCAGTACGTCCTGTGCATCGATCAGGCCGGATTTCAGGTGGCGCGGCAGATCGATCTGGGTTGGATCGCCGGTGATCACCGCCTTACTGCCAAAGCCGATGCGGGTCAGGAACATCTTCATCTGTTCGGGCGAGGTGTTTTGCGCTTCATCCAGGATCACGAAGCTGTGGTTGAGCGTGCGTCCGCGCATGAAGGCAAGCGGGGCGATTTCGATGATACCTTTCTCGAAGCAGCGCGTGACCTTGTCGAAACCCATCAGATCGTACAGCGCATCGTAGAGTGGACGCAGGTAAGGGTCGACCTTCTGCACCAGATCGCCGGGCAGGAAGCCGAGTTTTTCGCCGGCTTCCACGGCCGGGCGAACCAGGATCAGGCGCTTGACCGCATCGCGCTCGAGCGCATCGACCGCGCAGGCTACTGCCAGATAGGTCTTGCCGGTGCCGGCCGGGCCGATGCCGAAAGTGATGTCGTGTTCCTGGATTGCCTTGATATAGCCGGTCTGGCGAGGCGTGCGCCCGCGCAGATCACTGCGCCGGGTTTTAAGTTGCAAGGAGGGTTCTGTGGCAGACGGTGCCGGATCACCGTTCTTGGGCATGATCAGCTCGATCAGATCAAGCTGGATCACATCGAGATCAAGCGGTTTGTCCGATTCATTGTAGAAATGCTGCAGCGCGGTGACCGCCAGTTCGACCTTGCGATTCGGCCCGCTGATGCGAAACACCTCGTTGCGCCGTGCAATGGTGACATCGAGCGCGTTTTCGATCTGCTTCAGATGTTCATCCAGCGCGCCGCACAGGTTGGCGAGCCGCTTGTTGTCGACAGGAGTAAAGGCGATGGTCTGGGTGTTCAAGACAATTTCCCGCAATAGAAGGTGCTATAAAAAGTACTCGAAGTGTGCCGCCAGATGGGTGATTTATCCAGTCATCTTTTACCACTGGGCACTCCATCTTCCGCTGTGCCACAGCTAAATGGGTAACCAGCCTGGTTTGTTACGTGTTGTTACGTTATGGTACGTTCTGCCCTCGCAATCACAAGGGAGGCATTGAAATATGCCCAGCCTGGATTTTTCTTCCCTGCCGGTTTTGCAGTCCTCGTTGCTGACCGACACCCTGATGGGGTTTGCCATCGCCCTGATTCTGGCCGCACTGTGCGGCGAATACCTGTTCCGCAAGCTGGCCTGGCCGCGTATCACCGGTTATGTGCTGGTGGGCCTGGTTTCCAGCATCGTGGGTCTCGGTTATGACGAAGCCAGTCTTCCCGCTGAATTTCGCATCGTCATCGATCTTGCGCTGGCGTTGTTGTTGTTTGAACTCGGTGCGCGCATCAACCTGAAATGGCTCAAGGCCAATCCGTGGCTGGTTGCCACCAGCCTGCTCGAGGCCGCACTCAGTTTTGGCGTGGTCTTGATGGTGCTGCACCTGTTCGGGCTGGGCTGGCGTTCGGCTTCGGCGATTGCTGCGATCTGCATCGCCACCTCTCCAGCGATCGTGATGCGCGTGGTGAGCGAATCCCGCGCGGAAGGGCAGGTTTCCGAACGGTTGACGCTGCTGGCCGGGCTCAACTGCATCTATGCCGTGATTGCCACCAAGCTGATCATGAGCTGGGTGCAGATCAGCACTGCCGATACGCTGCTCAAAACCATGCTGCAACCGGCCTACATGCTGTTCGGCGCCATTTTGCTCGCCGCCGTGCTGACGCTGGCGATGCTGCATGTGGTGCGGCATTTCAAGTTGAGTCAGGAAAACACGCTGTTGCTGATCTTCGGCTTGCTGCTGCTGGCCACCACCGCTGCCCGCGTCCTGCAGGTATCGGTGATCCTGGTGCCCTTGCTGGCGGGTATTTTGCTGCGCAGCAAAACCGATCGCCCCCTGATCTGGCCGCGCCATTTCGGCACGGCCGGCGGCATTCTGGTAGCGCTGCTGTTCGTGTTCACCGGTCTTTCGATCAAGCCGGAACTGTTCCTGACCGGGGGGCTGGCTGCACTGGCGCTGATCCTGCTGCGAGCCGGCGCGAAGACTCTGGGTGTGCTGATTTTTTCCCGGCCGAGTGGGCTGACGCTGAGTCAGGGCTTGAGCCTTGGTCTGGCCCTTTCGCCACTGTCTGCCGTGGCCTTTTCCTTGATCGCCGAGTATCAGCTGCTACTGCCCGAATTCGCCGGTCGCCTTGCCCCTATTGTCTTGAGCGCCGTTGCGCTGATGGAGCTGTTCGGGCCGCTGATCGTGCTGTGGGCGCTGCGTCGAAGTAATGAAACCCATATCGGCGAAGCGGACTGAGAACCCGTCCATAGTCTTGCGGCGAGGGTCTTTCGCGACGACTTTGAACGGTTCTGCTGCTGACAACATGCCAAGTGCAACCAAGGAATACTCACCATGCTAGAAAATTTTCAGGATTCCCGGCCGCTGTCGCTGGGCGTGGAGCTCGAACTGCAGATCGTCAACAAGCGCGATTACGATCTGACCCCGTGCGCGGCGGATCTGCTGCGCTTGCTGGAGAGAGAGGCCGGCCTGCCCGGCGATATCAAGCCCGAGATCACTTCCAGCATGATCGAGCTTTCCACCGGCATCTGCCATAACTGGCAGGAGGTGATCGACCAGCTCACTCCGATTCGCGATGCCATCGTCAAGGCAGCACGCAAGCTCGACGTTGGCATTTGCGGCGGCGGCACACACCCGTTCCAGCACTGGAGCCAGCAGCGCATCTTCGATACGCCGCGGTTTCACCAGCTCTCCGAACTCTACGGTTATCTGTCCAAGCAGTTCACCATCTTCGGTCAGCACGTGCATATCGGCTGCCCCGGCCCGGACGAAGCGCTGGTGCTGCTGCATGGCCTGTCACGCTATATCCCGCATTTCATCGCACTGACCGCTTCGTCGCCTTTCGTGCAGGGTGTAGATACCGGCTTTCATTCGGCGCGGCTCAACTCGGTCTTCGCTTTTCCTTTGTCGGGCCGGGCGCCGTTCGTAACTACCTGGCAGGATTTCACCGTGTTCTATGAAAAAATGACCCGCACCGGCGTGGTCAAGAGCATGAAGGATTTCTATTGGGATATCCGGCCCAAGCCTGAGTTCGGCACCATCGAGCTGCGCGTGATGGATACCCCGCTCACGATCGAGCGCGCGGCAATGATCGCCGCCTATATCCAGTGCGTGGCACGCTGGCTGATGGTCGAACATCCGGTTCGCCCCGAGGAAGACCACTACCTGCCGTATACCTTCAACCGTTTCCAGGCCTGCCGCTTCGGGCTGGATGGCATCATCGCCGACCCAGTCACCGGCGAGCACCGCACCATCCGCGAAGATATCCTGGCGCTGCTGGAAAATCTGGCACCGCATGCGGCTGAACTTGAAGCCGAGGAAGCCTGCCGCCAGGTCGCTGCGCTGGCCCGGGGCGAGGATAACGACGCCAGCCGCTTGCGCAAGCTGCAGGACAACGAACAACTGCTGCCTGAAGTGGTCCGCCAGCAATGCCTGATGTGGGCGGGAGTGGAGTTGCCAAGCTGAGCCCAAAATCATGCCTTCCGCCAAACCCCTGCGCATTGGTCTAACTGCGCGCTTGATGCATTCCCCGCCTGCCGAGCTGAATTTCCCCGGCAAGCGGCTGCAGTACATCGAGCAATCGGTGGCGCACTGGGTGATGCGCCATGGCGCGCTGGCTTTTATGGTGCCGACCATCGAAACAGGGGATTCGCTCGGTCGGCGCGACGTGTCGGTGCGGCGCTATGTCGAAGCACTCGACGGTCTGATCCTGCAGGGCGGTGCGGATGTGTCGCCGATCAGCTATGGCGAAACCGCACTGCGGCAGGAATGGGAAGGCGACCGGGTGCGCGACCTGTACGAGACCGAATTCATCTGGGAATTCCTGATCCAGGGCAAACCGGTATTGGGCATCTGCCGTGGCTGCCAGCTGATCAATGTGGCACTGGGCGGCACGTTGTATCAGGATATCGCCACGCAATTACCCGAGGCCGCTCGCCATGTCGACCGCAGCCTGTATGACCGGCTGGAACATGACATTGCCTTTACTGCTGGTAGCTGGCTACAGCATATCTACGCAAACCCGGTACAAGTGCGGGTCAACAGCATTCACCATCAATCCATCCACAAACTCGGTAACGATCTGGTCATCGAGGCGGTAGCACCGGATGGCGTGGTCGAAGCCATCCGCAAGAAAGGCGAAGGATTTCTGGTCGGGGTGCAATGGCATCCAGAGTTTCACCCTGCAGGCAGTGAATTGCTCGACGGCGGCCCGATGCTGGCGGCATTTCTGGCAGCTGCCGAGCGTGCCCGTGACCGGCGTTGAAACACTGTCTTTGCTTGTTGCCGTAGGTCGGGTTTCAACCCGACACAATGCCAGACTGTCGGGTTGAAACCCGACCTACAGTAAAAGGGGATGTTCTTACCCGCCAGGATGGACAGGCTACGATTTCACAGCAAGATCAGAGGCAGGTTTTTGGCAATGGGAAACAGAGATCCGGCGCCATGAAACCATGCAGGGCGCCGGAAACAACTTAGTGGGATTACAGCGCGGACTCGCGCGTCACGATCTCGCCGCGCAGGCTGTGCGAAGAGACTCGTGTCACTTTCACATCGACAAACTGGTTGATGAGGCGTGGATTTCCGGCAAAGTTGACGATGCGGTTGTTGTCGGTGCGCCCGGCCAGCTCGTTCGGGTCTTTCTTGGACGGGCCTTCGACCAGCACGCGCTGCACGGTGCCGACCATCTTTTCGTTGACCTCATTCGCAAGTTCGTCGATGCGCTTTTGCAGGCGCATCAGGCGCTGCGTCTTTACTTCCTCGGGCACGTCGTCGTGCAACTCCGCAGCCGGTGTGCCGGGGCGCTGGCTGTAGATAAAGCTGAAGCTGGCATCGAAACCGATGTCGTCGATCGCCTTCATCGTGCGTTCGAAATCGTCATCGGTCTCGCCGGGAAAGCCGACGATGAAATCGGACGACAGGCACAGGTCCGGACGGGCTTCCTTGAGCTTGCGCGCCAGCGACTTGAATTCAATCAGGGTATAGCCGCGTTTCATTGCTGCCAGCACCCGGTCAGAGCCCGACTGGATCGGCAGGTGCAGGTGCGATACCAGCTTGGGCAGCTTGCGGTAGCAATCGATCACGCGCTGGGTCATTTCGCGCGGATGGCTGGTGGTGTAGCGGATGCGCTCGATGCCGGGGATTTCGTGCACGTATTCCAGCAACAGCGCAAAGTCGGCGATCTCGCCATCTTCCATCACGCCGCGATAGGCGTTGACGTTCTGCCCCAGGAGCGTGACTTCCTTCACGCCCTGCTGTGCCAGGCCGGCGACCTCGGTCAGCACGTCGTCGAACGGACGGCTGACTTCCTGCCCGCGCGTGAACGGCACGATGCAGAAGGTGCAGAACTTCGAGCAGCCTTCCATGATCGATACGAAAGCCGTTGCGCCCTCGACCTTGGCCGGTGGCAGGTGGTCGAACTTTTCGATTTCCGGGAACGAGATATCCACCTGTGGCAGACCGGTGGCGCGGCGTTTGGCGATCAGTTCGGGCAGGCGGTGCAGCGTTTGCGGCCCGAACACTACATCGACATACTTGGCGCGCTGGATGATGGTTTCGCCTTCCTGGCTCGCCACGCATCCGCCGACACCGATCACGATATCCGGATTGGCTTTTTTCAGATCCTGTACGCGGCCCAGATCGGAAAACACCTTTTCCTGCGCCTTTTCACGGATCGAGCAGGTATTGAACAGAATCACATCGGCTTCTTCGACCTTGTCGGTCTTGATGTGGCCTTCGGCCAATGCCAGCACATCCACCATCTTGTCCGAGTCATACTCGTTCATCTGGCAGCCGTAGGTCTTGATGAATACTTTTTTGGTCACTTGAATTGCCTGAAAACTGAATTGGAATATCGGATCAATTGCCGAAAGAAAAAATCGAACGTTTTTCCAGTCCGCGTGCGCTGATCTCCTGCTCGGTGAGCATCCAGACCTGGAAAAGTTCACCCCGTCCGTCAACCTGGTAACCGACCAGGGTATCCACGGGCAGTTGGCGCACGAAGATCTGCACATTGTTCTGGTTGATCACACGCAGCCCTGGTGCAGTCCGGAAAACCGTGTCCGCGATCTTGATCTGGTTCGATGTCACGGATTTGACTTCCCCGAAACGCGCGCTGGCCGGGAGGATGCGCGCAGATACCGGCAGTGATAACACCGCCAGAAGAAATGCCAGTAAAAATTTTCGCATCGTCATTTCAGGAGAGCCCTGCCTGCCGCGCCGGGGGAGAAGGATAAAGTCGCGGCAGATTGTAGCGCAAAGCCCGGCTAGGTGTCGGTCGGGCGGATGTACGCTCAGGCAGGAGCCCGGTGGGCCACGCCGGTATGGAGCCCGATGACGGCAGAATGTTGAGCAGCACTAGCCGGCGATCATCTGCATCGAAGCCTGATCATGCACCCAGGTGTCGTCAAAGAACGTCACCTCGCCGGATGCCAGGTCGTGCTTGGCGCCGATGATGCCGACCTTGCCCGCGGCGATCATGCGCTCAAGGATGGGGCTGCGATTGACGATCGACCGCACCGAACGGCGCACGTTCAGGTTGGCAACGTTCTCGACGAACGCAGTGTTCTTCGAGTTGCGCATCGCCGGATTCGGGGTCTGACTTTCTTCGTACACGGCTGGCTGGATCTTCGAGAGAAGTTCGGTCAGGCTGCCAAGCTCCACGTGGTCACACGCGCCCTTGATGGCGCCACACGAGGTGTGCCCGAGCACCACAATGAGTTTCGACCCGGCCACGTGACAGGCGAACTCGAGGCTGCCGATGATGTCGGTGTTGATCACATTGCCGGCGATGCGCACGGAGAAGATATCGCCAAGGCCCTGGTCGAAGATGAGTTCTGCCGACGTGCGGCTGTCGATGCAGCTGACGATGGTGGCGAATGGCCATTGGCCGTCGCGCGTCTCATTGGCTTGCTGCAACAGGTCGCGGCTTGCGCGCAGGTTATTGACGAAACGCGCGTTGCCTTCTTTGAGAAACTGCAGCGCAATTGCCGGGGTGACAGTGGCCTGCGTTTCGAACGTATGCGTTTTCATCGAGCGATGTACCTTCCTGCCTGACAATGGATAGGGCGTGATGCCGGGAATGCTAACTGCCTTGGTTGATCGGGTAAAATCAATTTATAAGTGACTTTTTATAGATTTATATCTATGAATGTAACCTTCCGTCAGTTACGTGTTTTTCTTGCCCTGGCAGAGCTGGGCAGCATCAGTGCTGCAGCGCGGGCCAGCCATGTCACCCAGCCGACCGTATCGATGCTGTTGCGGGAGCTGACCGAAACCATCGGGCTGCCCTTGTACGAGGTCATCGGCAAGAAGGTCTACCTGACCGCTGCGGGCGAGGAGCTGGCGCGATCGGCGCGTGCCATGGAGGATGAGTGGGCCGGCTTTCGTCAGCGTATTGACGGCATGAAGGGGCTGGATCGTGGCCGGCTGCGCGTGGCCGTGGTGAGTACTGCCAAATACTTTGTGCCACGGCTACTTGGCGATTTCTGCGCGCAGCATCCGGATATCGATATCGCGCTGGAAGTGCTTAATCGGGATGGCGTGGTACAGCGCTTGCGCGAAAACCGTGATGATCTCTACATCATGTCGATGCCGCCGCCTGATCTCGATCTGGTGACACAGGATTTCCTGCCCAATCCGCTGGTCGTGCTTGCGTCACGCCAGCATGCACTGGCTGGTGCCGGCAGGATGCCACTGGCAAGTCTCACCGATGAGCGCTTCATCCTGCGCGAGGCCGGTTCGGGTACGCGCCTGGCCTGCGATGCATTTTTCCAGCAACAGGGATTCCGGCCTCGGGTAAGAATGGAGCTGGGCAGCAACGAGGCGATCAAGCAGGCCGTGGCTGGCAACATGGGGCTGGCGGTGCTGTCGCGGCACGCCATTGGCGAGGCGCTGACGGAAAACGGTCTGGCGATCCTCGATGTCGAGGGTTTCCCGATCCACGCCAGCTGGTACATCGTCTACCCGCGAGGCAAACGGCTCTCGCCCAGTGCGGCTGCCTTCCTGCAGCAGTTGCAAAGGCTCGCTGCGCAATGAGACCTTGCCGGTTTGGGGGCTGGAAACCGTTCAAAAAGCCGTTTCCAGATCGATGACAACTCCCACTTGCACAGCAAGGTTTCCCCTCAAGGAGGGGACGGAAGGGGGGAATAAACAAGAAGGCTGCGAAATCAAGCCATGGCATGATCGGCTCTGCCGGGACTTCAGAGAGCTTGCATGCCACTTTGCCAGCAGCCTGAAAAACCCGGCTGTACGAGCCGGGTTGGTTGATCTGAGGTGCAGCCTTGGGCCGCATCGACCCAGGTCAGGCAGCGTTGAGCCTGCGCTGCTGGAAAAGAACCGTTTCAAGTTCTTTCAATACCGTTTTGGCGGCAGCTTTGTCGCCATGGTAGTTGGCATCATAGAAGGCGTTGCGCAGTTGCTTTTCCTGCTGCTTCAGTATTTGCATCGACATGCTTTGGGCTCCTTGATATGTCAACGCAGCCCGGCCAATCCGGGTTGCGCCGGAATCGGCTTGCCGGCCATTCCGGCAAGTTTTCCGCCGCAAAGTATGAAATTGTGCGATGCAGTATTTCTTGATGAAGACCAAAAAAGGGGCGAGCGATTTTTGCCACTTTTCACATCCTGACTATCTTGCATATGCCAGGGCAGCGCATATGAAAAAAGGGCCATGTGGCCCTTTGTCGCTGAGTGACTTCAGCTTAGCCGCGGCTGGTCACCAGGATAAGGTGGTAGCCGAACTGGGTCTTGACCGGGCCTTGCACTTCATTGACCGGGGCGCTGAAAACCACCTTGTCGAATTCCGGCACCATCATGCCCGGGCCGAAGCGTCCCAGATCACCGCCATCGGCGCCGGACGGGCAATCGGAATGCTGTTTGGCCAGTTCGGCAAAATTGGCGCCGGCCAGGATCTGCTGTTTGAGCTCATTGCACTGGGCTTCGGTGGGAACGAGGATGTGGCGGGCGGTGGCTTGTACCATGGAAGGCTCCGGTTGGGAGATGCGCAGGGGCATCCGATCTAAATAAAGCGCTAAATGCGCGAACATGCATGACATGGTGCCACCCGCCAGCATTTCAAGCTGGCCGGGTGCACCGGCCCAATGTGTTCAGGGCATGATCTCTACATACTGGTAGATCGGGCAGTCATCGATTTCCTGACGTACGGCCGGGCTGGCGTTGGCATACCACTGCTGCGGATCATGCCGGTCGATCTCTTCGCCCAGAAAGCGCACCAGATCGCAAATCGGTTCGACCACGTTCACGCGGTAATCGTGGTCGCCGTGGATGTAGCCGCGATAGAGGTTTTTCATGCAGTTGTAGCGACAGAAGCCAAATGCACTGCAGTCGTGGCAAGGCATGTCAGCACGCGGCTGCAGCGGGCTCTGGTTGAGCCAGTTGCCGCGCAGATCACCCTGCTGCAGTTCCGGCGCCCATGCCATGTCCGGGCAGGGAAAGATGCGGCCATCCGGCAACACGTTGATGATGTGGGTGGATACGCGGCACTGGCTGTAGCAGCCATGCTCGCGCTCGAGAATATCGGGCCGAACCTTGTTGCGCACGATGCCCATCAGTGGAATCACCGGATAGAGCGTGTCGCTGCTGGCGAAGAATCGCGCCACGAGCTGGCGCAGCACGGCTTTTTTCTTTTCCATGCCGTCGGCATCATAGCCGCCCTCGGCCTGCATGAACTGCCAGTACAGGTAATCGAAATGCTCGAGCAGGCTGTCGATTTCCGCGAACGTCGTATCCGGGCTACTCCAGGTCATGCGTGCCGTGGTGCTGCCGCCGAGCATGCCGCGCACCTTGCCAAGATTTTTCACCACCTGTTTGTAAACGCCACGGCCCCGGAAATGGTCGGTGATGTGCTCGCCGCCATCGACCGAGATCAATACGTTGGATAGCTTGCCGAGCACGGATTCCGGCAAGTTGTCGATCAGTGTGCCGTTGGTCTGCAGCTGAAAGCGGAATTGTGGATGGCGCTGCATGACTTCCTGCATGAACGCGCGATTCATCACTGGTTCGCCGCCATAGAAAGTGACATACACTTCATAGCCGGTAAGATGCGTGGCAATAAAGCGATCAAGATCTTCAGGGGAATATTGGACATGCCCCTGTGAGTGCAACACGTCACCCACGGCGGCCGAGCAATACGTGCATTTCAGATTGCAATTGAGCGTGGTGAAAAGCTGCAATTCCACTCGCTGATGGCCGGGAATCATCGGGGCAAACGGTTTGGCTGAATGAGCGGGGCGGTGCAGGGTGACAACTTGATCCATCATGATGCGGTACGTAAACCTCTGTGGCGGTGTATGAATGAACAAAATCCCCATCGCTGGAATGGGAAAGCGCGGATTATAAAGTGAGTGGGGCGGATGGTCTGCCTTGCCGTTGCGTTGATGACTCCATGAAATTTTCTCCTGCCCATGCCGCCACGCCGGATCTGTTCTGCGGCCAGGCTGCCGAATCCTTGCTTGATCGCCTGAATGCCTGGTGTGAAGCCGGCTGGCTGCGCCGGCTCGATCTGGCCTTTGCGCGTTTTATCGCGCGTCTTGATCCGAGCTGTGCGCCAGAAGTCATCCTGGCGGCGGCCTTGCTTGCCCATATGGAAGGGCGTGGCCACAGCTGTCTGGTTCTGACGGATTTGCTGGCCGAGCCCAGGCAGACGCTTGGGTGGGCGGATGATGCGATCCATGCGTTGACTGCCGAGCTGCGTGAGCTGCCTCGGCAGTGGCTGCCGGCGTTGCAGGCCAGCAGCGTGGTTGGCATCGAAGGTCAACCCCTGGTGCTCGATGGTTCGCGTTTGTACCTGCACCGCTACTGGCGTTATGAATGCCGGGTGGCAGAACGGATTCAGGTGCGCGCTCATTATCAGGCTGTGCCCGATCAAGCTGCACTGGCCCGCCACTTGGCAGCGCTTTTCCCGGTCAGTGCTGCCGGGCCCGATTGGCAGAAAATTGCCTGCGCGCTGGCGCTGCGCGGGAATTTTGCCGTGATTACCGGTGGACCCGGTACCGGGAAAACCTACACTGTGGCACGCCTCCTGGCTTTGCTGCTGGCTACCGCCCCCCAGCCCGAGTCCTTGCGTGTCGCGCTGGCCGCGCCGACCGGCAAGGCAGCAACGCGGCTCAAGCAGTCCATTGATCGCTCCCTGCAAGAACTCGATTTGCCCGGACTGCCGCTGGATGCCTTCATTGCACGAACCGGTTCGGCACGCACACTGCACGCGCTCTTGGGTGCGCGCCCGGACACCCGCCGTTTGCGTCACGATGAAGCCAATCCGCTGGAAGTGGATGTACTGATCGTCGACGAGGCATCGATGATCCATCTGGAGATGATGGATGGCCTCTTGGCGGCGCTCCCCCCCACTGCGCGTTTGATCCTGCTTGGCGACAAAGATCAGCTTGCTTCGGTCGAGGCGGGCGCGGTGCTGGGTGACGTGTGCCGCGAAGCGGACGCGGGCCACTATACCGCAGCCACACGCGATTACGTTGCGGCCGTTACCGGCGAATCATTGCCTGCCCAGTATCTGGATGCTGCCGGTGCTGCGTTGGCACAGCAAACGGTGATGTTGCGCCAGAGCCGGCGTTTTGGCGGCCTGATCGGCCAACTGGCCCTGGCCGTGAACAAAGGAGATAGCGCAGCAGCGCGGGCTTGCCTGCAGGCCCCGGGGGAAGAGTTGTGCTGGATGGTGCCGGAGCGACCCGCTGCGTTGATCGGACTGATACTGGATGGGCGCACCGGGGCGCCGGGCGGTTATCGTTCTTATCTCGAACTGGTGCGGCGTGGGCCGCAACAGGATCATGCGGTCTGGGTGAGGCAGGTACTGCAGACGTTTGAGCGTTTCCGCCTGCTCTGTGCCTTGCGCGATAGCGAGTGGGGCGTGGCAGGGCTCAATCAGCTGATTGAGGCCACTCTGCAGGAGGCGCACCTCATCAACAAGCGCGGGGAGTGGTATGTCGGCCGGCCAGTGATGATCACGCGCAACGATTATGCTGCCGGAGTATTCAATGGCGATGTCGGCATTGCCTTGCCGGCGGCGCAGCACGATGCCCCGATGCGGGTGTTTTTTCTCGATGGCGAAGAAATCCGTTCGGTGCTGGTCAGTCGTCTGGCCGACGTGGAAACCGCCTATGCCATGACTGTGCACAAATCACAGGGGTCCGAGTTCAACCATACCGTTCTGGTACTGCCGCCGGAAATCAACCAGGTACTGACGCGGGAGCTGGTGTACACAGGCATCACGCGCGCGCGCGCCCGCTTTACGCTGGTGAGCAGCCGGCCTGCCGTGCTGGATGCGGCCATTGGCCAGCAAACCCTTCGTGCCAGTGGTTTGGCTGACCGACTCGGAATGTAATCAGCCCATCTGTGACAACACACTTGTTTTTGTCAAAAGACACAAGTTTTCCTCACAAAGCCGCCATCACCCTCTTATTTTTAATTCTGAAAATTTCAGGTAATTTTCAAGAATGCTAAGGTCAGGCCTGCAAACCGGCTGTCGCGGATATGCAGCATTTCATGACTTTTTTCAAACTGTTTTCTGGTAAGGCCAGCTTACCTATTGCGAAGCGGATAAAAACACCGTATATCTTCGCGTAGGAAAGCAAGGCTGGGCTACAACAGTCGTTTCCTGACTCAATCCAAACGGCAGTCACGCTTGTCCGGCATGGGTCGGGCATGTGGAAATCAGGAGGAATTTCATGAAAAAAATCGTCATGATGCTGGCAATGGCTGGCATCTCCCAATTATCACTTGCAGCGGTGGAACTCAAGCTGGGGCACTTTGCGCCGGATGGCCATCCGTGCGATGTCGCGGCCAAGCAGCTCAAGGCCAACGTGGAAAAGCGCACCAATGGCGAAGTCAAGATCAACGTCTTTGGCAACAATACGCTGGGTAACCCGCCGGAAGTGCTGGAGCAGGTGATCATGGGTGCGGTGGACATGAGTCTGTCAGGCCAGGACCAGATCGCCAAGCATCTGCCATTCTTCGATGTGATCAGCACCCCGTTCGCCTTCAAGGATTACGCCACCGCAGACAAGATCATCGATGGTGATTTCAAGAAATGGGCAGATCCGGAGTTGGCCAAGAAGAATCTGGTCCACCTGTCCGATTGGGAATGGGGCTTCCGCCAGCTGACCAATTCCAAGAAGCCGGTCATGTCTCCTGCCGACATGAAAGGGATGAAGATCCGCACGCCTCCTTCATTTGCTTATCAGGCATTTGTGGAAGCCGCTGGTGGCAATGCGCAGACCATCGCGTTTTCCGAGCTGGTAATGGCCATGAAACAGGGCGTGGTCGATGGCCAGGAAAATCCGATCGGCACGATCTTCAACCTGAAGCTGTATGAAAACCAGAAATACATGTCGATCCTGAACTACACCTACAGCTCGATGGTGCATCTGGTCAACAAGAAGAGCTGGGACAAGCTGAATCCTGCCCAGCAAAAGATTCTGGATGAAGAATCTGCTGCGGCTGCCAAATTGGCCCGCAAGCTGCTGCGTGACGATGAGGCCAAGCAGTTAAAGGAAATGGAAGGCAAGGGCCTGGTGGTGGCCCGTCCGGATCTCGGTCCGTGGAAGGCAGCAATGGGCCCGGCCTGGGACAAGGTCAAGGCACGTGTCGGCGCCGACAACTTCAAGAAGTTCATGGATATCGTGGAAAAGAACAGCAAATAAGCGAGTCCTTGCTGTGCATGGCGGGGCACTCGCAGGAGTGCCCCGTTAGTTTGATGTGACAGACCTTTCCCGCTACAGGAAGCTTCAAGATGTTGACCCTTTCCATTTTTGCAGTGCTTTTGCTGCTGCTGGTGATCGATGTGCCGATCGCCGTGGCCATTGGCCTGACTGCCATCGGATTTTTTGTCGGCATGGGCCAAAGCGATTTTCTGGCCATGCTGCCGCAGCGCATGTATTCCGGTACCACCGGGTTTACCCTGCTGGCCATTCCATTCTTCATCCTGGCCGGCAATCTGATGAATACCGGCGGCACCACGCAGCGCATCTTCCGCTTTGCCCGTGCGCTGGTCGGCCATTTCAACGGCGGCCTCGGCCAGGTCAGCGTGATTTCCTCGATGATCTTTTCCGGCATGTCCGGTTCGGCTGTGGCTGATGCGGCGGGCCTGGGCCAGATCCAGCATCGCGCCATGGTCGACGCGGGCTACAAGCCCACCATTTCTGCTGCCATTGTTGCAGGCGCATCCACCATCGGGCCGGTGATTCCGCCCTCAATCCCGTTCGTGCTGTACGGGGCGATTACCTCGGTTTCGGTCAGTCGCCTGTTTCTGGCAGGTGCCATTCCCGGTGCGGCAATGGGATTGGCGATGATGATCGCGATATGGCTGATGGCCAAGCCACGTGGCTTGCCCAGAGACCCACAGGCCAATCTGCGTGAAATCGCAGTCAGTTTCAAGGAAGCGTTCTGGCCACTGATGGCCCCGGTCATCATCATCGGCGGGATCACCACCGGCTTTTTCACGCCGACCGAGGCTTCGGTGGTTGCGACCCTGTATGCGCTGGTTCTGGGGTTTGTTTACAAGGATCTCAAGATCAGCCAGTTGCCGGATATCCTGTTTGTTTCGCTCAAGCAGACCTGTGGCCTGATGTTCATCATCGCCACGGCCAATTTCTTTGGCTGGTTTGTGATCTTCGAGCGTATTCCAGATGCGCTGATTACCCAGTTGACCGCGCTGGGCGCTACCACTGCCGGTTTCCTGTGGATTGTGATAGCCATCATTTTGGTGCTGGGCTGTTTCCTTGATGGCAACGCCATTTTCCTGATTACCCTGCCCATCTTCATGAAAATTTGCCCGATGTTCAATGTGGACATGGTGAATTTTGGCGTGGTGATGACGCTGCTGATCATGATCGGCAACCTGACCCCGCCAGTCGGAATGTGCCTGTTCGCGGTGGAGAGCTTTGCCAGGGTAGGTATCTGGAAGCTGGCGGCGGAATGCTTGCCCTATCTGCTGTCGATTCTGGCGGTAACCATCCTGTGCGCCTTTGTTCCGGAAATTGCGCTGTGGTTGCCCAACTATGTGATGGGCGCAGCCTGAGCCGGTAACGATCTGGGAGTATTGCCATGAAACATACGATTTTCTATACGCTGAATCATATTGATCGCGTCCTCACGCAGGTTTTGAAATGGGTCTGTATCGGCCTGTTCAGCGCGATCACCGTGATCCTGACACTCAATATCTTTGTCCGCTTCGTGCCGGTCATGTCGATGCACTGGTTCGACGAGATTCTGGAATTGCTCTATGGCGCGCTGATTTTCTATGGTGCAGCCGCTGTCTGGGTCACGCATAGCCATTTCAGCGTGGGCGACTGGCTGTCCAAGCATCTGCATTCTGTACGTGCTCGCTTTGTCTACCGGCTGATCGTTGAGCTGATGTCGCTGGTCTTCATCGCCATCTTCTTCAAATATGCCTATGAGCTGACCATGCAGACCGAGGAGCAGACCACGGCTTTTGCCATGTCCAAAAAATGGTTGTATGCCTGCATGCCGATTTCCGGCGGCATCATGGTGCTCTATAGCCTGAAGAACATGTATATCGAGCTCTACAAGATCATCAGGCCGGAAGCGAATATCGATGATGGTCGTGAAGATCTTAACCACTGATTCGATCTCTCCTCCGGATCAGTTTGTCACCGCCCGGCCATCCGGGCGGTTTTTTCTTGCCCAAGCCGTCACTTCCTGCTGAAATGCCGCCCATGGAACCAATCAGACTTTCAAAACGCATGGCCGAACTCGGGCTATGCTCGCGCCGCGAGGCGGACGAATACATTGCCAAGGGCTGGGTCAAGGTCGACGGCCAGGTGGTGGATGTGCTGGGCAGCAAGGTGTTGCCGGATCAGACCATTACGCTGGAACCTTCGGCCAAGGCCGCGCAGGCAGATCGCGTAACCGTGTTGATCAACAAGCCGGTGGGCTATGTCTCGGGCCAGGCCGAAGATGGCTATCAGCCGGCGGTGGTGTTGTTCAAACCGGAAAACCAGTGGGAGGGTGATGACAGCGGTATCCGCTTCGCCCCGGCGCATTTGCGCGGTCTGGCACCGGCCGGCCGGCTGGATATCGATTCGGTAGGCCTGTTGGTCCTGACCCAGGACGGGCGAATCGCCAAGCAACTGATCGGCGAGGATTCGCAGGTTGAGAAGGAATACCTGGTGCGCGTAGCGGGCAAGCTGTCAGAGGATGGCCTGCGCAAGCTCAATCATGGCCTGTCGCTCGACGGTGAAAAGCTCAAGCCGGCACGGGTGTGGTGGCAGAACGAAGACCAGCTGCGTTTTATCCTCAAGGAAGGCAAGAAGCGCCAGATCCGCCGCATGTGCGAACAGGTGGGGCTGCGGGTTGTGGGCCTCAAGCGCATCCGCATCGGCAAAATGATGCTGGGCAATCTGCCGACCGGCAAATGGCGCTATTTGAAGCCGGGCGAGAAATTCTAAGTTAGTGGCTACCAAAAACAAACGGGCCGATAGCGGCCCGTTTGTCTTGTGTGCCAGTGCGCTGAATCAGCGAGGTTTGATCTGGAATACGCTGACCGCAGCATCGATGTGCTTGACCGAGCTGCGCAGCGATTGCATCGCATTTTTCAGATGCTGGACATGCTGTTCGTTTTCTTCGGACAGTTGCGAAATCACTTCCATGTTGCGGGCGACTTCCTGGCCAGCAATATTCTGTTGTTCCGATGCGCTGGCGATATGGCCGGCCATGGCCACGGTCTGCAGGCTGGCTTCTGCCACCAGACCGAGGCCATCCACGCTGTCGCGCATTTTTGCGGAACTCATTTCAACCGCCGCTGCGGCCTGGTCCATGGCGTTGACGACTTCACCGGCCAGTTGCTGCACTCCCGATACCATCTGGTTGATTTCCTGCGTGCTGCCGGCAGTACGCTCGGCCAACTTGCGCACTTCGTCGGCTACCACGGCAAAGCCGCGCCCGCTTTCACCTGCACGTGCCGCCTCAATTGCAGCATTGAGCGCAAGCAGGTTGGTCTGGTCGGCGATTTCCTTGATGACCTGAGTGATATCGCCAATCTTGCGGACTGCCTGATCAAGCTCGCTGATCGTGGCGTGCGACTGCGTAACGGCGGTGACCACGGTTTCGGCGGCGGTCATGCCATCCTGAACGATCTTCTGGCTGGCGGCGACACGCGTTTCCGATTTGGATGCAGCCTGTGACGTTTCCGCTGCGCTGTTGGCGACTTCTGCAACCGACTGGCAGAACTCCTCGGTCGCCGCTGCAACCGAGGCAATGCGATCGTGCTGGGTATGAATGTGGCCGGTGATGGTGCCCGATTGCTGATTGGCATTCTCGACCGATGACAGCGAATCGCGGATCGCTTCCCGAATGTGATCAATGCTGACCAGCCAGCGGGTTTGCATGTTAAGCATCGCATTGGCCAGTTTGCCGATTTCATCCTGGCGCCGGATCGGGTAACGGGTGGCCAGGTCGCCTTCGATGAATTTCCCCACGTTGCGACCGATCTGTTCCAGCGGCCGGAAAATCCGCCAATTGAGCATGATGATCGGCGGAATGGCGAGCGCAACCGACAGCAGGCCGGCGGCATGATCCACCCAGCTGGGGACATCCAGCAGTACGATCGCCTTGCTGGTCAGCAAGGTGGCAATCGATAAACCGAGCAAGCCGTTCATCATCAGTTTCAGGGAAACCGGTTTGCGCTTGACCGTCGGGAACTTGGTCTTGTCTCGTAATGTTGCATACAGCGCTTCGGCCTCGGCGATCTGTTGCCGGCTCGGCGCGCGTCGTACCGACATATAGCCGGTAATTTCGCCATTCTTGAGAATCGGCACGATCTGCGCATCGACCCAGTAATGGTCGCCATTCTTGGCCCGGTTCTTCACGGTGCCGCGCCAGGGCATGCCGGCTTTCAGGCTACCCCACATGTCGCCAAAGGCAGCTGCAGGCATGTCCGGATGACGAACCATGTTGTGGCTTTGCCCCATCAACTCCTCGCGTGTGAAGCCGCTGATGACAACGAACGCTTCGTTGGCGTCGGTGATGGTGCCTTTGAGATTGGTTTGCGAAACGAGATAGGTGTCAGCGGGAACAGGGATCTCGCGCTGAGTGACGGGGAGGTTGATTTTCATGGCCAGCCTTGGCGTAAGCAGTCGACGTAAGGAAATGCGCCTGCTGTTTATAACAAAAACAGGATGCGTTTACATTAACAACTCATGCCGCTGTGTAAAAAAACCACATATTCAGCAGTGCAATAAAACTTACTTTGGATTCAATGCACTAAAGAAAGACTTCGCTTCGTCAACATCCTGGCGCAGTGCACCAACTTGGGGCTGGTTAAAGCGGCCGAGCGTGTCGTAGAAATAATCAAAACTTTCCGGATAAGCATACGCGGCCTGCCGCATCAGTTCGTGCGCGCGTGGCAGGTTGTTGCTCAAGGCTTCCATTACGGCCTGATCCGTCATCTGGCCGGGATAGGGGCGCAAGCTGTTGAGCTTGCGCAGGATACCAAGCTTCCAGACCATGTCCTTATCGCTGGCAACGATATAGTTCGACAGTGCATAGTCGCCATAGAAATCCAGCAGCGGATGCCGGCGCAGTTGCTCCAGTACGCGCATGTTGGTGGCATTGGTTTTCTCGTTGTCTGCCGGATCAAGAATCGGGTAGATTTTCAGGTACAGCATGGCGCCGATCGCGGCCGCAGTCAGCAAGGCCCCGCCGCTGACGGCGTAGCCAAAGCGCTCGATTTTTTCCTGAACCGGCAAAGCGATGCTGTCATCCCGCAGGAATGCCAGCATCAGCACAAACGGGCCGAACAGGTGGTAGTACCAGAGGGGATACTCAACCAGGCTGTGCAGGATGGAAACGGTGACCATGGCCGCAGCCAGCAGTACGGCAGGATCACGCCAGTTGCGCAGCAGCGCCAGATAAATCCCGCCGATACCTGCCACGACGAAGCCCGTTCCCAGGATGCCGGTTTCCGCCATCAGGTTCAGCAGCGAATTGTGTGAATGTGTGAACAGCACGCTTTCCTGTACCCGGGCAAATTCCGGCAATACATGCAAGGCCACGCTATGCACGCCAAATGCGCCCCAGCCGGCGCCCAGCAGGGGGTAATCCTTGAAGATCATCCAGGCCTTGGTCCACTCTACCAATCGGCGCGAACCATTGGATGCCAGGCGGTCGACCCCGGTGGGCGCTTCGTTGCGAGCTTTGAGCAGTGCCTGGATGCCGTCATTGATCAAGGGGGCGACAAATTGCATGCCCAGGATCAGCAGCGCGGCTGCGGCCAGCAGCCAGCCAAAACGTCGGGTATCGTCCCTTCCGCGCCAGATGACAAAGGCCGCCGCCGGCAGCCAGGCGAGCGCATACAGGAAAACCGAACGCGAACTCGACCAGGCCATGGACAGCGTCAACCAGCAGGCGATCAGCCAGAATGCCCATTGCGGCAGCTTGCGCTGGCTGGCGAGCCAGACGGCGGCTGCCAGCCCCCAGGCCAGATAATGGCCGTACATGTTCTTCTGACCGATGTTGCCGTAAATCAGGCGCCAGCCGCTCTGGAAGAGTTCAATCAGTTGCGTGGCACCCACTCCGCTATTGAAGAGCGCGCCGGCCAGCAAGCCCCAGGCAAATGCCTGCATCAGGGGTTGCGTGCCCAGATGGGCTTTGGCGCGCAGCAGCGCCGAGACGGAAATTGCCGCACAAACCAGATAGAGAACAGGAATCGTGCGCTCGCTCAGATACGGGGTAGCCACCAGCCAGGTTTGCAGGGCAACCACTGCTGCCAATCCAAGCCAGGGCAGGCTGGCCACAGGCAGGCGGACACGGCTGTCAGCGCGTGCCGGCATGAACATTCCGCCCAGAATCAGCAGGATTGAGCCGATGAATGCCGCCAGCTCGGACGGGAAAACCGGATTGGGCTGATAACGGAACGGGATGGCACAAGGTACTGCGGCGAGCAGGAACAGAACAGTCTGGAAGTAGTAGCGCTGGAACATGGATATGGGCAGGGGGCAGTCAGATTATTTGGCAGGAACCGGCGGCGTCCAGCGTGCGGCGATCAGGCCCACTTCATACAGCAGCCACAGCGGAATCGCGAGCAGCAATTGCGATACCACATCGGGCGGCGTAACGACTGCCGCAATCACAAAGGCCGCGACAATAATGTACGAACGGATGCTGATCAGTTTTTCCAGGCTGACAATACCCATGCGCACCAGCAGCACGACCGCGACGGGTGTCTCGAACGTCACACCGAAAGAGACAAACATGCCCAGGGCAAAATCCAGGTATTCGCCCGAATCCGGCAGCCATTGCATCGAGGCTGGTACGACCTTGGCCATGAAGCTGAACACAATGCCGAAGACGAAGTAGTAGGCGAACGCCATGCCGATAAAAAACAGCAGCGTGGAACTGGCAATCAGCGGCATTACCAGGCGCTTTTCATGGGTATACAAACCGGGCGCAACAAAGGCCCAGATCTGATACAGCGTATGTGGCAGGGTGAGCAGAAAACCGGCCAACGCCGCGATTTTCATCTGCAGGAAGAATGGCGAAACCACGCCGATCGTGATCAGCTTGCCGCCTGGCACCACGCTGGCGAGCGGTGCCACCAGAAAGTTGTACAAGTGGGTGGAAAAGAAAAAACACGCACCAAAACCCAGTGCGAAAACGATCATGCAACGCATGAGGCGAGTTCTGAGTTCCAACAGGTGCACCAGCAGTGGCTGGAAAGAATCATGCATGCTCATCAGCGTCGGTCACCCCAATCGGTGGGTTCGGGAGCTGCAGGGGGGGCATTGAACAGGTCGGCCTGCGGTTCGGGCTTTTTGCGCTTGCGCGGCTTTTTGGGCGCGGGCTCTGCGGCGCTGGCAGTCTCTTCTGCTACCACGGCTTCTGTTGCGGTTGGCGCAACAGGCTCGCTAACTTCGGGCGTGGCTTGTGCCGGTTTGCGGCGCCGACGCGGTTTGGCCGGTTCCGCCTCTGCCGGCAGAGCCGGTGTTGCCGCCTCAGTGGGTGCCGGCGTCGCCGGGGTGGTCGGCAGTGCGGTCGGTGTGGCGGGGGGCAGGATGCGGTTGTCCGGCTCGGAAAGCGCACTGCTGACTTGCGCGGCAGATTCCGCCATTTCGTCCTGAAAATTGCTGGCTTCTTCTGCGATTTTTTTCTGCAGCTCGGCGATTTCACTGTTTTGCAGTTCGCGTTCCAGGTCGGCGCGAAAACCGGCGGCCATGCGCTGGGCACGACCAAACAGCATGCCGGCCGTGCGTGCGACCTTGGGCAGCTTTTCCGGCCCGATCACGACCAGGGCGACGGTACCGATGAGAGCCAGTTCACCGAAACTGATATCGAACATGGTTCAGTGATCAGCGACGGTCGCGATTGGCAGCATCGATCGGCGGATTGACTTCTTTTTCCGGCAGTTGCTTGGGTTCTTCTTCACCCTTCACGCCTTCCTTGAAGCCGCGCACAGCCGAGCCCAGATCCTTGCCGACATTACCCAGTTTCTTGGTGCCGAAAATCAGGACGACAACAGCCAGAACGATCAACCAGTGCCAAATGCTCAAAGAACCCATGATGATGTCTCCTCAGATAATGACTTGTCTTGCTGGCGGGCCGCACACGATAGGTGTATCACAACCCCGACCATACCCGTTTGATGGGTATCCGTTGCATTAGTTTTATTGCGGACTGCCCAAAACATGCACATGCAGGTGGAAAACTTCCTGTCCGCCGGCTTTGCCTGTGTGGATGGCCGTTTTGAAACCGGCCGACAGCCCCTGCTCGCGCGCCAGTTGCGGCGCCAGTAGCAGGATCTTGCCCAGCAGTGCCTGATCGGCAGCCTCTGCTGCAAACAGTGAATCGATATGCTTTTTCGGCACGATCATGAAATGAACCGGTGCCTTGGGGTGGATGTCATGAAAGGCAATGACATCATCATCTTCATACAGCTTGCTGGCGGGAATTTCCCCGGCGGCGATCTTGCAGAAAATACAGTTGCCCATGCTGATCCTCAATCCTGTTTTCTGGCTGCTTTTTCAGCGATGCCGGACATGCCTTCACGTCGTGCCAGTTCGTTAAGCACTTCCTGGTAGGACAAGCCTTCGTTGGCCAGCAATACCAGAGTATGAAACCAGAGATCGGCTACTTCGTACACCAGATGATCCTTGTCGCCATCCTTGGCTGCCATCACGGTTTCAATGGCTTCCTCGCCGACTTTTTTCAGGATGGCGTCCTGGCCTTTGTGAAACAGTTTGGCGACATAGGACGATGCCGGGTCGGCGGTGCGACGCGATTCGATGGTGGCAGTGAGGCGATCCAGGATTTCGGTGCTGTTCATGGTGAAGGCATTTGCAAATACGAGGGCTGATTATAGGGCGTAAGCAGGAAAGGCGCATGGCAGTTTGTCATGCGGTGAAAGAAGTGTTGGTTTTTGCCTCACCGTAGAAATGGACATGCCCCGGCGTGAGCACGGGGCATGGAAATCAACTGCGATGATGATCAGTTGAGCGGCACACAACTGCAGAACAGATTGCGGTCGCCATAGACATTGTCGGCACGGCCGACCGGCACCCAGTACTTGTTGCTGCGCAGTGATTTCACCGGCCAGGCGGCAAGTTCGCGGCTGTAGGTGTGCGTCCAGTGGTCTGCCGTGACGACTTCGGCGGTATGCGGCGCGAACTTCAGCGGGTTGTCCTCGCGATCCATACGGCCTTCTTCCACAGCACGGATTTCCTCGCGGATCGCGATCATCGCTTCGATGAAGCGATCGAGCTCGGCCAGCGGTTCGGATTCAGTCGGCTCGACCATCAGCGTGCCGGGCACCGGGAACGACATGGTCGGCGCATGGAAGCCATAGTCGATCAGGCGCTTGGCCACGTCGTCGACCGTGATGCCACTGGTTTCCTTGAGCGGGCGCAGGTCAAGGATGCACTCGTGTGCCACCAGCCCGTTCGGGCCGGTGTAGAGCACCGGGTAATGCTCTCCCAGCCGCCTGGCGATGTAGTTGGCGGCAAGGATGGCCGATTCGGTCGCGGCGGTCAGCCCTTTTGCGCCCATCATCGCGATATACATCCACGAGATCGGCAGGATGCTGGCCGAACCGAACGGGGCAGCCGAGATGGCGCCGATCGCCTGCTCGCGTCCCGGCAGGAAAGGCACCAGATGCGCGGCCACGGCCACCGGGCCGACACCCGGGCCGCCGCCACCATGCGGAATGCAGAAGGTCTTGTGCAGGTTCAGGTGCGAGACATCGCCGCCGAACTGGCCCGGCGCGGCCAGCCCCACCAGCGCGTTCATGTTCGCGCCATCCACATAGACCTGCCCGCCATGGGCATGCACGATCTCGCAGATCTCGCGCACACGGGCTTCGAACACGCCGTGCGTGGACGGGTAGGTGATCATGATCGCGGCGAGATTGGCGCTGTGCTGTTCGGCCTTGGCTTTCAGGTCATCGATATCCACATTGCCCTCTGCATCGCAGGCCACCACCACCACCTGCATGCCGGCCATGTGCGCCGAGGCCGGGTTGGTGCCATGCGCGGAACTCGGGATCAGGCAGATGTTGCGGTGTTCTTCACCACGACTGGCGTGGTAGGCATGGATGATGAGGAGGCCGGCATATTCGCCTTGCGAGCCCGCGTTCGGTTGCAGC
The DNA here is from genome assembly GCF_055810895.1 of Formivibrio sp. oc-25. Lineage (NCBI taxonomy): Bacteria > Pseudomonadati > Pseudomonadota > Betaproteobacteria > Neisseriales > Chitinibacteraceae > Formivibrio > Formivibrio sp. oc-25. The sequence continues at coordinate 43,703 of NZ_JBVVOL010000002.1, forward strand.
GAAACACCGGCATAGCCGGTGGCTGCGCACAGCATGGCTTCGAGCTGGCCGATCATCTCCAGATAGCCGGCGGCCTGTTCCTGCGGCGCGAACGGATGGATATGCGCGAATTCCGGCCAGGTTACCGGAATCATCTCGCTGGTGGCGTTGAGCTTCATCGTGCACGAACCCAGCGGAATCATGGCCCGATCCAGCGCGATATCCTTGTCTGACAGACTGCGGATATAGCGCAACATGCCGGTTTCGGTGTGGTGGGTATTGAACACCGGATGGGACAGGAATGCCGATGTCCGGCGCAGGTTGGCCGGAATGGTCTCGGTCTGCGCCAGTGCGGTCAGACTGGGCAGCGTCTGGCCGGGCTTGGCGAACAATGTCCAGAGCTTTTCCACGTCTTCGGTTGAGCTGGTTTCATCGAGAGAAATGCCGATATGTGCGGCATCGACCTGGCGCAGGTTAATGCCGGCCGCCATCGCTGCAGCGTGGATGCGGGCGGTTTCGTTGCCGCTGCTGATCGTGACCGTATCGAAGAACACCCGGTTTTCGATGCCGAAACCCATCTGTTTCAAGCCGGCGGCGAGAATGGCTGCGAGCTTGTGCGTGCGGGTGGCAATGGTCGTCAGTCCTTGCGGGCCGTGATAGACCGCATACATCGAGGCCATTACCGCCAGCAGCACCTGTGCGGTGCAGATATTGGAGGTCGCCTTTTCGCGACGGATATGCTGTTCGCGCGTCTGCAGTGCCAGCCGGTAAGCCGGCTTGCCCTGGGCATCGACCGTGACGCCGACCAGCCGACCCGGCATGTTGCGCTTGATGGCATCCTTCGTTGCCATGTAACCGGCATGCGGGCCGCCAAAACCCATCGGTACGCCAAAGCGCTGGGCAGAGCCGACCACCACATCCGCGCCCCATTCGCCCGGAGGAACCAGTAGCGTCAGCGCCAGCAGATCCGCTGCCACGATCACCATGCCGCCGCGTGCCTTGTAGCTGGCCACCCACTCGCGCCAGTCGCGCACCTCGCCATTGACCCCCGGATATTGCAGCACCACGGCAAACGAATCGTTTTCCAGTGCTTCGTGGCCGCTGCAGGTCCGCACCTCGATACCGAGCGGCAGGGCGCGGGTTTCGATCACGGCACGGGTCTGCGGCAGGACATCATCGGCCACGTAAATCACGTTCGATTGCGATTTGCCGGCACGCTGCGCGAGCGTCATCGCTTCGGCTGCAGCAGTGGCCTCGTCAAGCATCGAGGCGTTGGCGATATCCATGCCGGTGAGATCGGTGATCATGGTCTGGAAATTCAGCAGGGCTTCCAGCCGGCCCTGCGAGATTTCCGGCTGGTACGGGGTATAGGCAGTGTACCAGGCCGGGTTTTCCAGGATGTTGCGCAGGATCACGCCCGGCGTGTGGGTGCCGTAATAGCCCTGGCCGATGAAGGATTTGAATACCTTGTTGCGTGCGGCAATCGACTTGAGTTCGGCCAGCGCTTCGCCTTCGGGCTTGGGTGCGGGCAGTGGCATGGTGTCGTTGCGGCGAATCACTGCCGGGATGACCGCATCGATCAGTGCCTGGCGACTGGGGTAGCCCAGCGTGGCGAGCATGTGTTGCTGGTCGGCGGCATCGGTGCCGATGTGGCGGCTGATGAAGTCATCGCGTTGTTCAAGTTCGGCAAGGGGGCGATGCATGGTGTTTCTCTCTTGTTTGTTGTGTGGCCAAAGCGTTGTTGCTTGGGGTTTATGCGCCTGCGGCGCGATGGTTTTTATGATTGCCGGGAATTCACCACCCGGCATCCAATGGATATCTGGGTTGGCCGGGAGTTCGTCCCGGCAGCCGAGTTTCTTTTCTTGCTTCGCCAAGAAAAGAAACCAAAAGAAGGCGACCACGCTGCCACGCCCTTCGGGTTCCCTGTGCTTCTCAAAGATCGTGGCGGCTGCGGCGATGATTGGCAAAGCCAATCAAGTCCCTTTTCGGGAAATTCGCCCTGCGGGCTCAAACAGTCCTCGCCGAATTCCCACGATCTTCTGCGATGCTCGGCTGTGTAGGTTGGGCTAAGCCATGCGAAGCCCAACGATCTCAAAACCTGTTGGGCTTCATTTCATTCTGCCCAACCTACACCGCTGCAATCCATTAGAACCACTCTTACCCCCTTCAAGGCCGCCGAGTGCGCGGAGGGAGACTCAGGCTCCCGACCAAACGAGGGCAGCGCGGAGCGCCGGCCACCCGGGGGCTGCTTTCTTTGGATACTTTCTTTGCAGAAGCAAAGAAAGTATCACGCCAAGCCGGGCGGGACCGGCGCCTAAATACGCGCCTAAGGCGCTGCCCTGTTGTCCACCAGTCAGGGCAGGCCAGACCATCACTCGCCCAGCATCGCCTTGTAGGCCGCCTCGTCCAGCAGGCCATCGGCATCGGCCAGATTGTCCGGCTTCACCTTGATGAACCAGCCAGCGCCTTCGGCATCCTGGTTTACAGTTTCCGGTGTATCTGCCAGCGCCTCGTTCACGGCCAGGATGGTGCCGGCGATCGGCATCTTTACATCACCGGCTGCCTTCACCGATTCGATCACGCAAGCCGGTTCGTCCTTGGCAAAGTGCTTGCCCACGGCCGGCAGTTCGACAAAGACCAGATCGCCGAGCGCATCCTGTGCGTGGTGGGTAATGCCGATGGTGACGGAACCGTCGGCTTCGGCGCGCAGCCATTCGTGGTCGGGGGTGTATTTCATGGGTTTTCCTTTGTCGATGTGGGTAGATAGGGGGATCAAATGCCCCGGTAATAACGCTGCGGCACAAACGGCATTTTGCAGACTTGCATGCGTACGGGTTTGCCGCGCACCATGGCCAGCACTTCCGCGCCGACTGCAGTGTATTCAAGTGGCAGGTAAGCCATGGCTACCACGCCGTTGCGGCTGGGGGCAAAGCCACCGCTGGTGACCTTGCCGATGACTTCGCCGGCCAGGTTGGTAATCTCGCTGCCCTCGCGTACCGGCGTGCGCTCCAGTCCGACCAGGCCAACACGCTTGCGTGCCACGCCCTGTACGATCTCGGCCAGGATGCGGTCCTCGCCGGGGAAGCCGCCTTCGCGCGCACCGCCGACACGACGTGTTTTGCTGATGGCCCACAGCAGGCCGCCTTCGACCGGGCTGGTGCCGGTATCGATATCGTGGCCATACAGGCACAGGCCAGCCTCCAGGCGCAGTGAATCGCGTGCGCCCAGGCCAATCGGGGCAACTTCCGGTCCAGCCAGCAGGGCGCGGGCAAGCTGTTCGGCGTGGCTGTCCGGAATCGAGATTTCAAAGCCGTCCTCACCGGTGTAGCCGGAGCGCGTGACCAGGCATTCCACCCCGACCAGCAGCAGGGTGCGTGCGGTCATGAAATGCCAGTTGGCGAAATCGGTTTCGGGTGAGAGCCGTTCCAGCACGCTGGCTGCGGCCGGGCCTTGCAGCGCGAGCAGCGATTGTTGCGGCAGAACTTCGATATGACAGGCGCCACCGATGTGTTTTTGCAGGTGGGCGACATCCTGCTCCTTGCAGGCAGCATTGATCACCACGAACAGATGGTCACCGGCATTGGTGATCATCAGATCATCCAGAATGCCGCCGATGGTGTTGGTGAAGAAGGCGTAACGCTGCTGCCCTACCGGCAGGTCGACCACATCGACTGGCACCAGCGATTCAAGCGCCGCTGCCGCACCGGGGCCCCACAGGCGCAACTGGCCCATGTGCGAGACATCGAACAGGCCGGCCTTTTCTCGCGTGTGCAGATGTTCTTTCAGCACGCCAAGCGGGTACTGGATCGGCATGTCATAACCGGCGAAAGGGGCCATGCGGGCGCCAAGCTCGGTGTGCAGGGCGTGCAACGCGGTGTGAAGCAGGGGTTCGGTCATGTTTCGATCCTCGAAAACAAAAAAGGACAGCCGGCAGATAATGATGATTATCTGCCAACCGTCCCTCTGTCCTCTTTACCTGAGAGTTTCCGGCGGTCGGTAACGACGCAGTGCCGGGTGCCCCTTCGGTGGGCAGCGCTGGCTGCCTCTCTCCAGATCGGTCATGCCCTTGGCGGGCGAGGTATTTCCGGTTCTTTTGCCTGAGCGATTATGGGAGTTACGCCTTCGGCGGCGGCCAGCCGCTCTCTCCCGGAAAACCTGTTGAATGCCGCGCATCATACCCTGACAGTCCTTGGGCCGCCATCAGGGAGATGCGCAATCAGGGCTGCACGCGCGGTGGCAGCTTGCGCAATTTCATGGCAACAGCAAAAGCTATCAGCAGCAACGCGCCCAGTACCGCGACGATGCCGTTCCAGCGGTCCAGATTCCACATGAAGCCGGTGAGCGTGCCCAGACAGCTCGAACCCAGATAGTAGATGCTCAGGTACAGCGCCGTTGCCAGTGCCTTGTTCTGCAGGGCGCGAAATCCCAGCCAGCTGCTGGCCACTGAATGTCCGCCAAAGAAGCCGAACGAAAAGATGGCTGTGCCAAGATAGATCAGGGCAATCGGGCTGGCCAGCGTCAGCAGGAGGCCCGCCAGCATGCTCAGCACCATGATCCACAACACATTGCGCCGCCCCAGCCGGTCGGCCAGCGTACCGGCCCAGCCGGCAGCGAAGATGCCGGCGGCATTGAGCGAATAGATCAGGCTGATCTGGCTCTGGCTGTAGCCGTAGGGTGCCGCAGCCAGCCGAAAGGCCAGATAGTTGAACAGGCTCACGAAGCAGCCCATCAGGATAAAGCCGGTCAGAAACAGCCAGGGCAGGCCGGCGTCGGAAAAATGCCGGCGAGCCGCGGCCACCGTGCGCTTGAACGTGACGCTGGTTGCCCGGAAATGCTTCGATGCGGGCAGGCTGCGCCAGAATTCCAGCGCGCTCAGCAGCGCCATGCTGCCCAGTACCAGCGTGGCGGCGCGCCAGGAAACATGATCGGACAAAATGGCCATGGCAAAGCGCCCGAACATGCCGCCCAACGCATTGCCGGCGATATACAGACCAATGGTGCGGCCAAGCACGTCCGGATCGATTTCTTCACTCAGGTAGGCCATGGCCACCGCAGGCAGGCCAGCCAGTGCCACGCCGAGCAAGGCGCGCAGGATGACGAGCTGATGGAAACTCTGCACCACTGTACACAGCAGTGTCAGCAGGGCGGCCAGCAGCAGCGAGGCATTCATCACCGGCTTGCGCCCGTAACGGTTGGCCAAGAGGCTCGCGGGAATCAATGCGAGTGCCATCGCGCCGGTGGCGGCGGAAATCACGCCGCTGGTGGCTGCCGGACTGACATGGAAATCCTGCGCGAAAACCGGCATCAGCGGCTGCATGCCGTAGAGCAGGGCGAAGGTGGCGAAGCCGCCGAGTGTCATCGCGCGGGTGGTGTTGCGGTATTCGAGCGTGCCCTGGCGGATGCGCAACTGGGCAAGTGGGCTGGGCGTTTGCGGGGTATCTAGCGCTGCGGAGTTTCCCGCCAACGGGGCGGCTGGAGCGGAGGACATGATCAGGTGTCTTTCTGGCATCACTGCCGTATGAACATGTGCGCATGCTCTGCTTCCACAATAATACTGTCCAATATATATTTATTGATTAATTGATATGTTGGAGATATAAGTGGAGCTGCGACATCTACGTTATTTCATTGCAGTGGCCGAGGAACTGCACTTCACGCGTGCGGCCGAACGCCTGCACATCGGCCAGCCGCCGCTGAGCCAGCAAATCCAGGCGCTGGAAGAAGAACTGGGCGTACAGCTGTTCGAGCGCAATCGCCGGCGCGTCGAGCTGACTGAAGCCGGCAAGCATCTGCTGGCCGGTGCGCGGCGCGTGTTTGCCGAAACCGAGCGCGCCGTGACGGAAGCACAGCGCGCTGCGCGCGGCGAGATCGGCGAGTTGCGCGTGGGCTACAGCGCATCGTTGCCGTTCACCAGCATGCTGCCCAAGGTGCTGCATGATTACCGCGAAACACATCCTCACATCGAGCTCAAACTCAGCAGCCTGTTTTCGGTCGAGCAATACGATGCCTTGCTCGCCAACCGGCTCGATATCGGTCTGTTGCGTTATTCCGGGCGCAACGTGCCCGATGGCATCGAACTCTACGAAATCAGCCGTGATGACCTGCGCGTGGTGATCAATGCCAATCACCCGCTGGCCAAACAGGAATCCCTCGCGTTGCTGGATCTGAAGGATGAAGGATTCATCACCTATCCGCACGATGTGGGCGGGCGCTTCAACGAGCACGAGCGCCAGCTCTGCCTGGCTGCGGGTTTCGAGCCGCGCGTGGTGCAGGAAGCGCGCGAGGCAACCACGCAGATCGGGCTGGTGGCGGCTGGATTGGGGATTGCCTTGTTGCCGGCACCGCTGGCGTGCGTGAAGATCGATGGTGTGCGTTATCTGCCGCTGCGCGATCCCGGTGCCCATGTTCTGCTGGCAGCAGCCACGCGCACCGGGCAGCATTCGCGTCAGGTGCAGGATTTTCTGGATGTGTTGGCCAGCATGTCCGGGTCACAGGCCAAACCGCTTTGAAACCTGTTCAAAGCTTGGGCGAATCGTCGCCGGCCTGGAATCCGGTCAGCAGTCCGGAGGGTACGAACCCTTTCGAAAAGGCGATGACCTTGAACAGCTCGCCCATTTCGGCCGGGTTGATCAGCTTTTGCGCGGCGGCGGTCGCCGCCAGATAGGGTTTCAGGTCGTCCATGTCCAGTTGGTTCAACGCTTCCAGCAGACCGGCATTGACCAGATAGGCGCCTTGCGTGAGGTAGCCTTCCAGCGCCAGACCGGCATCGGCACCGGCACGCCAGATCGCCGAAAAATCCACGTGCGTGGTGATGTCGCACAGGCCTGGCAGCCAGAAAGGATCGGTATGGCTGTGATGCCGGTAGTGGCACATCAACGTACCCATGTGGCGCTGCGGATGGTAATACTCGTCCGCGGCAAAGCCGTAATCGAGCATCAGGATCACACCAGCCTCCAGGCAGGCAGCCAGGCTTTTGATGAAGCCCTGCGCCTCCATCTGGATCTCGGTCAGGTAATCGCCGGCCACCGGCAGCACCATGGCCTGCATCATGAGCGTCATGTCCCGGATCGGCTGATCCCGCCAGACGAATCCATCCTGCCAAGCTACACCGCGCTCTTCCCAGCCCTTGTCGCCGTAATGCACCAGCGCACAGGGCATGGCATCAAGCACTTCATTGCCGATAATTACACCGCGAAATCCGGCAGGCAGCGTGTCCAGCCATGTTACCCGGCTGGCAAGATGCGGTACTTCCTGCTGCAGCCGTTCGCGCTGGCGCAGTTGCAGCTCGCCCGATAATTCCAGGATGCAGTATTGCAGCGGCAAGGTGCCACGCGCTTCCAGCGAGCGCAGGATCTGCACCGCCAACTGGCCCGTGCCGGCGCCCACTTCCAGCACTTGCCCGGTGCCAGCCAGTTCCGGTGCGTTGAGCACGTCGGCAATCGTTGCGGCCAGACAGGTGCCGAATTGCGGGCTGATTTCCGGTGCCGTGACAAAATCCCCGGCCTGGCCGAACTTGGTGGCGCCGCCACTGTAATAACCGAGCCCCGGTGTATACAGCGCCAGGCGCATGTAATCGGAAAAAGGCAGCCAGCCACCGGCTTTTTCGATGGCTTGCCTTATGTGCTGTTGCAGGGCCTCACTGGCCGAGCGTGCATCGGATGGCGGCAAAGGCAGGCGGGTGGTAGGGCTGGACATGAGGCGTTGTTGTCTGGGCGGTAAAGTTTGCATTCTAGGGGCTGTTGTTCCGGTGGACAAAGTGCAGGTCTGAAAAGGAAGTGTGCCGCATGTCAGCACCTGGGGTGGAACAGGAACGGCTGGCTTGTTGTTGTGACGGGCTTGTGCCATGATCAACTTGTGATTTTGTCCAGGACAAACCATGGTTGGATTGCCTATCAATGCGGTCGAGCGTGAAACCGGACTGAGCAAGGATCTGCTGCGCAAATGGGAGCAGCGCTACGGTTTTCCACAGCCGCTACGTGATGCACAAGGGGATCGACTGTATCCGCCGGAGCAAGTGGCGCGCCTGCGCCTGTTGCGGCGCCTGCTGGATCAGGGTCATCGTCCCAAGCGCTTGCTGGCGCTGGATGAGGCGACCTTGCTGGCGCTGGCCCAGCCCGAGTCGGCGCATGCGCAGGCTGCTGCAGGCGATCACCCGGTCGGCCTGCTGATCGAACTGCTCAAGGCGCATGATGTGCCTGCGATCCGCCATTTCCTGCAGCGTCAACACAGCCGGCAAGGCTTGCGCGAATTCATGACGGTTTTCCTGAACGATGCCAATCGCGCCGTGGGGGATGCCTGGGCGCATGGACAACTGAGCATTGCCGAGGAGCATCTCTATACCGAACAGGTCACGCGCTTGCTGCGTCAGCTGATGCAGGCATTGCCGGCCGGCCAGCCATGGCCACGTTGCCTGCTGACCACGGTCAGCGGCGAGATGCACGGGCTGGGCTTGCTGATGGTGGAAATGATGTTGCGGCTTGAAGGCGTGGAGCCGGTCAACCTCGGCCCGAACTTGCCTTTGGCCGAGATTCAGAATGCGGCACAGGCGCATGATAGCCAGATCGTATTGCTGTCCTTCAGTAGCGCTTTCCCGGTGCTGGAGGCCACGCGCGCCATCGCACAGGTGCGCGAATTGCTGCCATCCACGCAAGCGTTGTGGTGCGGTGGCGGGGGCACGCGATCCTTGCGGCGCTTGCCCCAGGATGTACGTATCCTGACTGATCTGGCCGAGCTTGAAACGGCTTTGGATGAGTGGCGTTCCAGCCAAGCCGGCACTGCTGGCGCTATGTTGCCGCCACCTTCCGCGTCAGCCAGCTGAACAAGGGTTTGAGCAGCGGGATCTGGCGATAGAGATCTGCGCTATCCCAGAAATCCTGATGCCGGGCGACGCGCCCGTCCATGGCGAAGGTCAGCAGGCTGCAGCCTTCGATGCATACAGGCCGCTGATCCAGGACAAAATGGAATTGCCAGCGCAGCATCACCTCTCCATTGCCCGGATAGCACGTTACATCGGTGAAGCGCGGGTCCTGCAGCGTGGCAAACATATGGCTGAAGATGCTCCGGATCGCAGCATGGCCCTGCACGCTGTTGAAGGGATCACTGAAGCGTGCGTCTTCGGTGTAGAACTCCGGCAAGCGATCCAGGCTGCCGGGCGTCAGTGTCTGGTACCAGTCGATCAGGGCATCCGCTTGCTTCATGCACGTTCCCCCAGTTTTACCAGCAAGGGCAGGAGCAGGCGGTAGGGCAACAGCCGCAGCAGCTTGAGCCAGCAGGTAAAGCGCCGCGGAAAATGGATATCGAACTGCCCGGCCGCCAGCCCTTCCAGTATCGCTTCGGCTGCCTGGGGTGGGGTCAGCAACGCGGGCATGGCAAACCGGTTCTTGGCGGTGAGCCCGGTTGCAACAAACCCCGGATTGATCAGATAAACGCCCAGTCCCTTGTCATGCAGATCGGCATACAGAATTTCGGCCAGATTGATCAATGCGGCCTTGGTCGGCCCGTAAACCGTGGCATTGGGCAAGCCGGTCATGCCGGCCACGCTGGCAATCAGGCCGATGCCGCCGTGGCCCGCAGCGATCAGGCTCGGCAGTATCCGGGACAGACCGTAATAGACGCTGCCCAGATTGCAGGCCAGCGTGGCGCGGACCCGTTCCGGTTCGATCTGCCAGCTGCGCTCTGGCTCGTAGATCGCCGCGCAAAAACAGATGAAGTCGATGCCTTCCCACGTATCCTGCAACTGCTTCCATGCGGCAGGCCATTGATCCGGGTCGCTGGCATCGAAGGCGAGCGCCATCCCTTTGCCGCCGGCTTGGTCGAGCACGGCCTGCAGGCCGTCAACGCGTCTGGCGCTGATCGCCACGCGTGCGCCGCGTTGCAGCAGGGCTTGCGCCAGCGCGGCGCCGATGCCGCTGGATGCACCAATCAGCCAGACACGCCGGCCTTGCCAATCCTGCCAGCGGGGGTTGAGCGGGCTAAACATGTCAGTGCGCCTTGCGGAAGAACAGGGTGACCTGGCCCAGCTCGAACCCCCATTTGCTCATGAACGAGCGGTTGGCCAGGGTGTCGGCATCGAGCAGGTACATCCAGTCGTCAAAATCGACGTGGTAAACCTTGCCGTCCACCGGCAGGCTCAGCACATAACGCCAGCGCAGCGCATTGCCGGCCACCTCACCGCTGGCATCGCCGATCACGTCATCGGCCTTGCCCGACCAGCGGTTGGGGCCGGTCGGGGTCAGGGTCCAGACGCGGCGCTGCTTGCTGCCATCGCTGTAGTGAAAGTCTTCTTCCAGAATCAGCTTTTCGCCTTCACTGCGTCCCTGGATTACCACGTGAAAACGCCTGACCACTTCGCCGTTGCGTTTCTGGAACATGCCCCAGGCATCTACCCGCCCGGTGAAATAGGCGCGCAGATCGAGCGCCGGTTTTTCGTCCCGGTATTGTTCAACGGGTACGCCGCCGCAGCCCAGCAGCAGGCCGCAAAGTGCCATCAGCCATTTTTTCATGAGTGTTCTCCTTGCGGGGGCAGGCGCAGGCAAGCCAGCACCAGCAGTTTCAGCAGGCAGGGTAGCCCGGCATACACCAGCGCCAGTTCCATGCCCGCGGCCTGTCCCGGTTGATAACCAAGCCAGGCCAGCAGCGGCAGGGTCAGCCCGGCGCCGGCCAGCGGCAGCTTGCCCAGCAGGCTCCAGATGCCGAAATAGCTGGCCGTCTGCGCACGCTCGCTTTCCGGAATCACATCGGCCAGCAGTGCCGGCGGCAACGCCAGATCGGCGCCGAGCACCAGTCCGGTCAGGATGCAGACGGCCAGATACCCGCCGGCATCGCCGGCTTCAAGCAATACCGCCCAGACAAACCCGGCTGCGCCGAGCGCCATACCCACCCGCCAGGCCGGCAGCTTGCCGATGCGTGCCGCCAGCCGGTGCCAAAGCGGCAATCCCAGCGCCCCGCTCACAAAGTAGGCCGCCAGAAACAGGCCGCTTTGTGCGGCCAGCTGCAGCCGGTCGGCAATGAAAAACAGGGCCAGCGTGGCCGGAATCGATACCGCCAGACTGTTGCCCAGATAGCCCAGCGCCAGACGTCGGAATGCCCGGTTGTGCAAGGCCAGCCAGCCGGAACCCGCTGCCGTGGTCTGGGCAAGGCGGGGTGGGCTGCTCCAGCGCCGGAAAATCAGCCAGCTGGTGCCCAGCAACAGGCAAAACACCAGCACAAAGCCTTGCCAGGCGGCTCGCGGTTGCATCCAGATCAGTAGTGCGCCGGGCAGCAGGCTGGCCAGTACCACGCCGATCAGGCCCGCGCCCTCGCGCGTTGCCGTGACGCGCGTACGCTCGGCCAGCACATCCGTAAGCCGTGCGCCCCAGGCCAGACAAATGATGTTGACCAGACTGTGTGCCGTGTAGGTAAGCACCAGTGCTACGCCCAGCCAGACCAGCAGCAGGGCGGTGGGGAGCTGGGGTGGCAGCAGCAGTGCTGCCAGGCCCAGCATCAGTCCCGCCACCCCCAGTCCACCCAGGCGCAGCCATCCTCCCCTACGGTGTTGCCAGCGATCGGCCAGCCGGCCAAGCCATGGATCCTGCGCGGTATCGATCAGCCGGGCGCCAAACAGCACCCAGCCTGCCAGAGCCAGCGGTAAACCCATTTCGGCGGTATAGAGGCGTGACGCCTGTACATAGACCGGCAAGGCTGCCATTGCCAGCGGCAGACCCATCAGGCTGTAGGCCAGCAAGCCCGGCCAGGCCAGCGGGGCCTGCCCGCGGTTCATGTCAGCGCTCCGCCCAGCAGGCGCTGGCGCAGGTTGCGATCACGGCTGCGCGGATCGAGCCAGATGGCAAAAAAGGCAGCGGCAAAATCCGGATCGGCAACATGGTGTTGCAGGCGATCGTTCACATAAAAGCGGCAGCCCTCGCCGGGCAGATAGACGCCAGTGATGCGCATGCCGGCTTCGACATCGACAAAGGCGCGCTGCATGGCCTCGCGCCAGCGCGAAAGCCGGGCGGCATCGATCTTGGCACCGGATAACCGTTCGATTTCTTCCAGGCTGGTTTCAACGAAACGTTCGCGCGTAATGCTGCGGTGATAGGTCAACTCCAGCGCAAAGGCGGCTTCGGGAATGGCAGCGGTCAACTGCTGCGGCGCTGCCGGGCTCCACAATCTGGCGGTGTAGATCGACAGGCCAAACCAGCGCAACTCGCCTTCGCCGATCAGCCGGGCCTGCGGCAGGGTTTCACGCCAGGCCAGCGCCGGGTTGGCAAGCAGCAAAAGGATGCACAGCAGCAGGGCCTTCATGTTGTGCGTACCAGGTGGTATTGGTAGACATCGGTGGTGCCGGCATCGAAGCCCGTTTCGCAATAGGCCAGATACAGCCGCCACAGCCTGATGAAGCGTTCGTCGAAACCCTGCTGCAGGATGGTTTCCCGCCGGGCCTCGAACACTGTGCGCCAGCGCCGCAGGGTTTCGGCATAGTCCGCGCCGAAGGCAAAGCTGTCCTGGATCGTCAAGCCTGCCCGGTTCGCCTGGCTGGCAAAACGTTGCGGGCTTGGCAGCATGCCGCCTGGAAAGATGAACTGCTGGATGAAATCCGTACCAGCGCGATAGCGGGCAAAGCGCGATTCATCGATGGTGATGGTTTGTACCAGGGCGCTGCCGCCCGGTAGCAGGTGCTGATGCAGGGTGCGGAAATAATCCGGCCAATAGCGCTCGCCCACTGCCTCGAACATTTCGATCGAGACGATGTGATCATATTGGCCGGTGAGATCGCGATAATCGGTCAGGGACAGGCTTGCCGTATCCTGCAGGCCGGCCCGGCCGATGCGCTGCCGGGCGTAATCCAGTTGTGCGGGCGAGAGCGTGATGCCGTGCACCCGGATACCCTGGCGCGCGGCATGCTCGGCGAATCCGCCCCAGCCGCAGCCGATTTCAAGAACCCGGCTGCCGGGCCGGATGGCCAGCTGGTCGATGATGCGCTGGTATTTGGCCTGTTGTGCCTGTGCCAGATCCTGGTGGTAATCGCCGGCAAACCAGGCGCTGGAGTAGGTCATGCTGTGATCAAGCCACAAGCGGTAGAAATCATTGCCCAGATCATAATGGGCATGGATGTTGCGTTTGCTGCCGGCTCGCGAGTTGACGCGCAGCAGGTGGCGCAATCCATACCACAACTTGCCCAGGCGGCCTCCGAACAGCGCTGGCTGCAGGACCTCTTCATTGGCCAGTGCCAGCCGCAGCAGCGCGACGACATCGGGCGAATCGCACCAGCCGTCGCGCCAGGCTTCGCCAAAACCGATATCACCGTTTTTCAGGATCAGGCCGCAACTGCGCCAGTCGCGCAGGTGCAGGCTGGCCGCAGGTCCTTCATGCGTGTTGCCGAACAGCATGCGATCTCCCAGCGGTGTGACAAGCTGCAGATGGCCGTGCCGGATGCGTGCGAGCAGGCTCAGGAACAAACGTGCGCTGGCGGGCAGCGTGGCGGGCAGGCGCCACGTGATGTCGCTCTGGTTCATGGTCGATTCTCCAGTCCGGGATCCGTGCAGGAAACACCACCCTGATGTTTCTGCGGTTGGCGGTAAAACGGCAAGCGGGCACGCCACAGGTGCCAGGCCTGCCAATGAATGCGCACGATCACGCCCAGCGTCAGCAAGGGGTGGCTGACCATGGCCTGCAGCAACGTGCGGGTAGTGGCCGGGCGCTGCCAGCCGCTGATGGCGGTCTTCAGCAGGCAGCCCTGGCCGTCGTCATAATCGATGGCGACCCGGCTCTGATCGTTTTTCTCGTTCAAGCGGAAGGTGTAATGCCCGGTCATCGGGTTGAAGGGCGAGACATGCATCAGCTTGCGGCATCGGGGCTGGGTTCCAGCAGTAATCGATCCGCCATCGGGCGCGGTCAGCACATAGGTATGCCAATCGCCGAAGGTGTTGTTGACCTCGGCCAGCACCGCGCGCAGCGCACCTGCTGCATCGTGGCACAGCCAGAAACTGACCGGATTGAAGGCATAGCCCCATTGGCGCGGGAAGGTCTGCAGCCAGATGGCGCCACCGGCATCGATACCCTGGCTGGCCAGTGTTTCGCGTACCCATTGCAGCGGATCGCTGCCATTGCGCCGGCCATAATCGCGCCAGTTGATCGACAGCGGGCGCCAGACGTTGATGCCGAACAGCCAGTTGCCTGTCGGCGGCTGGTCCATCCGGATCCGCAGCCAGAAAACACGGTAGACAAAGCGATTAATGACCGGGCGCAACCGCGCATGCATCACGTGGCCGTGCCACAGCTGCAGTGTGTCCATGATCTTCCTCCAGCCTTGCCCATGCTGGCAGGCAGGCAAAATCAGCCGCGACCGTCAGGGCAGAACGCAGCCCGTCTTCGTGAAAGCCGTAGCGGGTCCAGGCGCCGGCAAACCAGGTATGCCGGTGCCCCTGTAGTTGCGGCAGAACGGCTTGCGCCGCAATGGCCGCGTTGTCGAACAGCGGATGGTCATAATCGAACTGCGCCAGCGTGTGCTCCGGAGCAGGCGGCGAAAACGGGTTGAGGGTGACAACCACCGGTTGCGAAAAGGGCAGCGGCTGCAGGCGGTTGATCAGGTAGCTGACGCACACGGCGCGGGTCTGTGCATCATGGCTTTGGGCCAGATAGTTCCAGGCCGACCAGACAGCCCGGTTGCGCGGCAGCAGTGCGGAATCGGTATGCAGCCAGACCTTGTTGGGCTGATAACGAAAGGCACCCAGCACCTTGCGCTCGGCCTCGTCGGCATCGGCCAGCAACCTGAGCATGTCCGGCGCGTGGCCGGCCAGCACAACGCAATCGAAGGCTTGGGTATCGCTGTCGGTGCTGACCAGCGCACCATGTTCGTGGCGGACCACCTGGCGTACCGGGCTGGCATGCCGTACCTGATGAATGGCGGGCAGCATCTTTTCGACATAGCAGCGCCCGCCACCCCGCACCGTGCCCCATTGCGGCCGATCGTTGATCTGCAGCAGGTGGTGGTTGAGACAGAAACGCAGAAAGGTCGCGGCCGGAAACTGCAGGATGTCGCCGGGCGAGGAAGACCAGATGGCGGCGGCCATCGGCAACAGGTAATGCTGGCAAAACGCCTGGCCATAGCGGTGTTGTGCCAGCAGCTCGCCCAGTGTGGTCTGACGATGTGCCACTTCGTCCAGGTAAGCGGCAGCGGCCTGGTTGAAGCGCAGGATATCGCGCAGCATGCCCCAGTGGGCGGGGCGCAACAGGTTGCGCTTCTGGGCGAATACGCCACCCAGCGAATGCCCGGCCCATTCGATGCGGCCCTGGTCGACCGATACGCCAAAGGTCATCTCGCTCGGATGCAGCGCCACGCCCAGCGTTTCGAAAAGCGCCAGCAGATTGGGGTAGGTCAGATCGTTGCACACCAGAAAGCCGGTATCGACCGGATGGGTGATGCCATCCAGTGTCACATCCACGGTATGGGTGTGGCCGCCGACATAATCATTGGCTTCATACAGCGTGACGCGGTGATGCTTGCTCAGCAGCCAGGCTGTTGCCAGACCAGCAATGCCACCACCTATTACTGCAACCTGCTGATTGGGCACCATGGCTTGCTCCTGATTGGATCATGCATCCAATCTAGAATACCCGAGTGGTATTGTCAATAATTTGTCCAGGACAAAAGATGGACGGATGGTGTGGTTGTCGGAAACAGTGTCAATATGAGCCCGGATGCCGCAGCAATACTGGCAATACTGATCCCACCTCATGCAAGATATGGCAGACAAGCATGCAAAATACAAACCACGGAGATTGCATCATGGAAAAAGTGGCACTGGTCACGGGTGGCGCGCGCCGGGTGGGCGCGGGCACGGTACGCGCCTTGCACCAGGCAGGCTGGAAAATCCTGCTGCACTATCGTCATTCAGCGACTGATGCGCAGATGCTGGCGGATGAATTGAATGCCCGCCGACCGGATTCGGTTGTTCTGCATGGGCTCGACCTGCTGCAGACAGCGCGCCTGCCCGAACTGGTGGAAGCAGCTGTGGCTCACTTTGGCCGGCTGGATGCGCTGATCAACAATGCGTCGTCGTTTTACCCGACGCCCATGGGCCAGATCACTGAAGCAGCGTGGGATGACCTGATTGGCTCCAATCTGAAAGCCCCGCTGTTTCTGGCCCAGGCCGCTGCGCCCGAGCTGGCCAGAAATCAGGGAGCGATCGTCAATATCGCCGATATACATGTGGAGCGGCCGCTGGCGGGCTTTCCGGTGTACACGATTGCCAAGGCCGGTGTGGCCGCGATGACCCGCGTACTGGCGCGCGAGCTTGCCCCGGCAGTGCGCGTGAATGCGATTGCGCCCGGGGTGAATCTCTGGCCGGAAAACGAAACCGATTTCGATATCGCCGAGCGCGAACGCATCCTGGCAACCATTCCGCTCAAGCGTACCGGCCAGCCGCAGGATATTGCACAGGCCATCCTGTATCTGCTGGAGGCCAGCTATATCACCGGCGTGATCCTGCCGGTGGATGGCGGGCGCAATGTGTTTCTGTAAATAACAGCCGTCCCTTGTCGGATGATCGGGTTACAACTGGAAGCGCGCGACCACTCCGCGCAGGTTGTTGGACAAGCCCATCAACTGCGAGGAAGTCGACGCCAGTTTTTCCACTGACGCGCTGTTTTCTTCTGCCATATGGGTAACGCGCTCCATATTGCGGGCCAGATCCTGGCTGGCATCGCGCTGTTCGCCCAGCGCGGCCGTGATGTTGCTGATCGCTTCCACCACGCCGGATGCCCCGTTTTGTACTTCGAGCATGGTCTGGCTGGCCAGTTCGGCACTCGTCACAACGCTGCTGGCGCTTTCCTGGCTCTGGTTCATGCTGACCACCACGCGTGCGGCGTTGTCCTGGATCGTGTTGATGGTCTGCGTGATTTCCTGGGCCGAGATGGTCGTGCGTTCGGCCAGCTTGCGCACTTCATCGGCCACCACGGCAAAGCCGCGGCCTGCTTCGCCGGCGCGGGCGGCTTCGATGGCGGCATTCAATGCCAGCAAATTGGTTTGATCGGCCACTTCCCGGATCACGGTGGCGATCTTGCCGATGGCCTGGACTTCCTGCGTCAGTTTTTGCATCTGGCTGGCGGTGGCCTGCACGTTATGGCTGACCGATTGCATGCTGGCGGCTGAATCCTGCACGCTTTTCCCGCTCTGAATGGCCAGCCCGCCCGCGTGTTGCGCCTGTTGCGAGGCTTGGCTGGCATTGTCGGAAACGTGATTGATGCTGACAGTCAGCTCTTCCAGGGTGGCGGCCGCTGCGGCCGTTGATTCAGCCTGCTGCTGCGAGCTGGTGGCTACCTGGTCGGCCATGCTGGTCAGTTGCAAGGAAGACTGTGCCACTTCGCCGGCATTGGCCTGGATGTCCCGCAGTGTCTGCGCGAGTTGTTCACGCATTCCCTCAAGAGCATGCAGCAACTGCCCCATTTCGTCCTGAGCCTGGCCATGCCGGGTATTGCCGGAGATGGTCAGGTCACCCTTGGCAATGCGACCGGCCTGCTGTACGGCATGGGACAGTGCCTGGGCAATGCGGCTGGATAGCCGCCAGGAAGTCAGCACGCTTAGCACGAATGCCACGGCGACCAGCACCAGGATCTGGATCTTGGATTGCCGGTAACTGGTTTCCGCGCTTTCCTTGGCTTTTTTCATCTGTTCCTGCTGAAACAGCACCATGCTTTCCAGCATGGTCTGGAAAGAGCTCATCTTGGGTGTGAAGGTGCTTTCCAGGTATTCATAGGCCTCTGCTGCCTGATTGTTCCGGAGCAGGGTATAGAGGCTGTCATAGGCGGTGGCGAGTTCGTTGCGTGATTCGTTCACGACGGTCATCAGGTCCTTGCCCTCTGGAGAACGCGTCATCGAATCCAGCTTGGCCAGTGCTTCGTTGTTTTTCTTGCGCCACGCATCAATCTGGCTGATCCAAATATCGGCCTGGTCGGTTCTTCTAATGGCGTTACGCACAATGATCGATACTTCCAGCGTATTGCGCATGACCGAATCGCACAGTTCGATCTTGACCATGCGGTCTTCCAGGAACATCGACAGGTTGCTCTGAATCTGCGCCATCTTGGTAATGCTGATGGCTGCGATCAGTAGCAGGAACAGCAAGACTAGGCCGAAGCCGGCCTGCATTTTTTGCTTGATCGATAAGCGCTTGAGCATGAGTAGTTCTCCCCCTGAAATTATTGTGCCGTCAGCGAGATTTTTATTTGTAGTGCTGGCGGACAGGCTACGCATTTTCCCTTTCCGGCATCCGCATGCAAAAAGATTTTTGTAAGAAAGATGGGCTGGTCAGTTGGCTGAAACAAGTATTGGCAGTGGAATACAGGCGATTTGCGCCAGTTTGGGAAAACTTTTGCGAAATATTCCAAAAGTTGAATTGTCGGCAGGATTAAATTTGTCGATTCTTCCAGCCGGAACAGGTGAAATTCACATGTGAGGGGAAAGGGTGGATGTGCCGCAAGTGTGGGCAAAAACCAACAGCGGCAGACTGGTGCCGGCATGAATTGCCGGCGGCCGGATGCAATACATTCATCACCGCGGTGATTGAAATCAACGGATCAGGAAGCTCTGCTGCTCGCCCGGCAAGGCATCCGTGCTGGCGGATTCATCTTTGAGTTCCACGCCGGACAAACCGCGGCGCTGCGATTCGCTTAGCAGGTAGAAGAGCTTCTGCGCAGCGGCTGCATGTGGCAGGCCGGCCGGGCGCACGTTGGAGATGCAATTGCGCATGGCATCGTGGCAGCCCACCTTGGGCGAATGGGTAAAGTAGATGCCCAGGCTGTCGGGCGAGGACAGGCCGGGGCGCTCGCCGACCAATACCGCCACGATGCCGGCGTGCAGGATTTCCCCCACTTCATCGCCAATTGCCACCCGTCCTTGTGAGACGAGTGCCACTGGTGCAATGCGCCAGTTTGCCGCAAGCAGCAAGGGCAGGGTGTGTTGCAGCAGGGGAATGGCCTGGCGCTCGATCGCGCAGGCGGACAAACCGTCGGCAATCACAAAGGCAATATCGAATGCTGTCCGGGGGTGATCCGGCAACGGATAACCCTGCAAGCGGGTACGCGAAGCCTCGTCCAGTCTGCGGCCCCAGTCCGGGCGTTGCAGATAGGTCGGACGGTCGCTGGCGCGGCTGTGCAGGCGCACGGTCTGGCATCCCAGCGACTGAACCGCCTGTTCCAGTGTCTGCCAGTCCGGGCTGGCATGCACGGCATCGCGCGCGCTGGCATGCGCCAGCTGGAAGGCAAGCTGTGCCTGGGTCGGCTGGCTGATCCCGGTACGGCCCAGTGCAATGCGGGCATCGGTAAAGCGGCGCAGGGTGGACCAGGGATCGGGCTGGATGCTGAAATCCGGCAGGTCGTTTTTCATTGGATATTCTCCAGCGCGGGCAGGAATGCCGGGGCAATCGGGGCCGACAGGCGGAATGCCGATCCCTGTTGCACGATCTGCATGCGGGCCAGCCACGCTTCGAATTCCGGTGCCGGCCGCAGGCCCAGCGCCTCGCGGGCATACAGGGCATCGTGGAACGAGGTGGTCTGGTAATTGAGCATGATGTCATCCGAGCCGGGAATGCCCATCACGAAATTGCAGCCTGCCACGCCCAGCATGGTCAGCAGGATATCCATATCGTTCTGGTCGGCCTCGGCATGGTTGGTGTAGCACACGTCACAGCCCATCGGCAGGCCCAGCAGCTTGGCGCAGAAGTGGTCCTCCAGCCCGGCACGTATGATCTGCTTGCCGTCAAACAGGTATTCCGGGCCGATGAAGCCGACCACTGTGTTGACCAGTAGCGGGCGGAAGCGCCGCGCCACGGCATAGGCGCGCGCTTCGATGGTCTGCTGGTCGCAGCCATGATGGCCGTTGGCCGACAGGGCGCTGCCCTGGCCGGTTTCGAAATACATGACGTTGTCGCCGATCTGGTCGTCGAAATTGGCACCACGGCGCAAGGACAAGGCTGCCTGGTGGGCCTCGTCCAGCATCGCCAGATCGATACCGAAGCTGCGGTTGGTGGCCTCGGTGCCCCCAATCGACTGGAACACCAGATCAACCGGCGCACCGCGCTCCATCGCCTGCAGGGTATTGGTGACATGCGTCAGCACGCATGATTGGGTCGGGATTTCGTAGCGCTCGATGATCGCGCCCAGCATCTCCAAGAGGCGCACCACCTGCGGCACATTGTCGGTGGCCGGGTTGATGCCGATCACGGCATCGCCATTGGCGTAGAGCAGGCCATCGAGCACGCTGGCGGCAATGCCGGCGGCATCGTCGGTCGGGTGGTTGGGCTGCAGGCGCGTGGACAGCCGGCCAGCCAGCCCCAGCGTATTGCGCAGCCGGGTGACCACCCGGCACTTGCGTGCCACCAGCACCAGATCCTGATTGCGCATGATCTTGCTGACCGCTGCGGCCATTTCCGGCGTGATGCCGGGCGATACGGCGGCCAGCGTGGCGGAATCGGCCATATCGGATAGCAGCCAGTTGCGAAAATCGCCCACGGTGAGGTGGGCAATGCGGGAAAAGGCTGCCTGATCATGGCTGTCGATGATCAGGCGCGAGACTTCATCGGCCTCGTAGGGCACCACCAGTTCCTGCAGAAAGGTCCGCAACGGCAGTTCTGCCAGCGCCATCTGTGCGGCTACCCGTTCTTCGGCCGTGGCAGCGGCCACGCCAGCCAGGCAATCGCCCGAACGCAGCGGCGTGGCGCGCGCCATCAGGGTGCGCAGATCGGGAAAGACATAGCGTTTGGCGCCAACGGCATGGTGATACGAGGCCATGGTGCACTTCCTTATGGTGTTTCCATGGCGGCTTCGCCGCTTGCCAGATGCGGCTGGCCCAGGCGGACAAAGCCCAGATAGCCCACCAGCAAGATGCCGGCAAACAGGCATGCCAGCAGCGGGTTGTAGTAAGTCATGGTGATCAGGCAGATCACGGCCGAACCCAGGGCAAATGCCGGAAAGTACGGGAAGCAAGGTGCCATGAAACTGCGTGGCAGGTTGGCATGAGTGCGGCGCAGGCGGAACAGCGCGGCCATGCTCATGATGTACATCACGATCGCACCGAATACGGCCATGGTCACGATATTGGCCGTCAGCGTGGCACCGCCGAAGCTGATCAGCTCGTCACTGAAGATTGCAGCAATACCCACTACGCCACCAGCCAGAATCGCGCGATGCGGTGTGCCGAACCTTGGGTGAACTTGAGCCAGGAAGCTGGGAAGGTAGCCGGCACGGGCCAGCGCAAAGATCTGGCGCGAGTAGCCCAGAATGATGCCGTGGAACGAGGCGATCAGCCCGAACAGGCCCAGCCAGACCAGCATGTGCAGCCAGCCGCTTTCCCCGCCCACTACTACTTTCATGGCCTGCGGCAGCGGATCGTTGATATTGGCCAGATTGCGCCAGTCGCCGGTGCCGCCGGCAAAGATCATCACGCCAATGGCCAGCACGACGAGTGTCAGGATACCGGCAATGTAGGCAATCGGAATCGAGCGTTTCGGATCCTTCGCTTCTTCGGCTGCCATGGCTACGCCTTCAATGGCGAGGAAGAACCAGATCGCAAACGGAATCGCCGCAAAGATGCCGGGAATCGCGGCCAGGCTGAATGAATCCATGCCGGCCCAGCCTGCCTGGGTGAAGTTGCTGAGCGAGAATCCCGGCGCGACCACGCCCATGAAGACCAGCAGTTCCACAATCGCCAGGATCGTGACAAACAACTCGAAGGTGGCTGCGATCTGCACGCCGATGATGTTGAGTGTCATGAACACCAGATAGGCGCCGACTGCAGCCATTTTAGGATCAAGCGCGGGGTACTGCACATTCAGGTATGCCCCGATCGCCAGTGCAATGGCAGGTGGTGCAAACACGAATTCGATCAGCGTGGCGGCGCCGGCCAGATAGCCGCCTACCGGGCCAAAGGCGCGGCGGCTGTACTCAAATGGCCCGCCAGCATGCGGAATGGAGGTGGTCAGTTCGGTAAAACTGAAAATGAATGTGGTGTACATCGCCGCCACGAAAATAGCGGTAATCAGAAAGCCCAGCGTGCCGGCCGATGCCCAGCCATAGCTCCAGCCGAAATATTCGCCGGAAATGACCAGCCCTACTGCAATGCCCCACAGCTGCAGCGTGCCGAGCGTGGGGCGCAGCCCCGATCCGTTCTTGCTCATGATGGTTTCCCCTTTGTTGAGTTCGCGTCTGGCATGGCGGTTGCTTGAGTGGTTATGAGCCATACCGTGCTGGCAGCTTAAGCCGATCATTTGCGAAAGCGTTATCGAAATTCGGCAAAAATGGGGTAAATGCAATGAAAGACAGCTTATCTTGCGCGAAATTGCAGCCAAGTTACGGCTGTTTGCAAACGCGAAGCGCTTTTGATGTCGATGAGCATGCAAGCAATCTCAGTGCCTGGGAGCAGCACTATGACCAGATATCGGCCGGGCGCTTCTGTGGCGGCGTCAGCGAGCTCTGGACGCCGCAAGCTCAGGTGTTTTATGAGCATGCCAGTAGCGCCGTGCGCCAGCAGTGTTGCGTCTGGCCAGATGCCTGGTGGTTCGGCATCCCGGTCCGGTACGATGGCACCAGAATGGGTGGCAAGGAGGCACCGGAAGGTGCTGTTCTGGTGCGTCACGGAAATTCGCCGTTCGAGCTGGTGACGCCAGCAGGGCACCAGATTTTCGGCATTGTGGTGCAGCAGTCCGCGCTGGAACAGTTCTGCGCCGGGCAAGGGTACGCTGTTGACTGGGCGCGGTTGCAAAGGGCGAACTGGGTGCAGGCCGAGAGTGGTCGGTATCAGCAAACAGTCGATCAGCTGCAGGGGCTTTTTGCCGGGCTGGCGTGCAATCCTGTCGCTGGTGGCCATGAGCAGGCCCGCTACGGTCTTGAATTTTCGTTGCTGGAAATGTTGCTGCCTTTCTTGCTGGCAACGGATGGCGAATCGGTGGAATGTTCGGCAAGCCAGCGCCGGCGCCAGGTGGTGCTTCAGGTCATGGAGCTGGCACGCCAGCGGCCGGATTGGGTGCCAAGTGTTCCGGAATTATGTGCACAATTCCATCTGAGCCGCCGTGCCCTGCAATATGCCTTCGAGGAAGTGCTGGACTGCAGTCCGGCCAGCTATCTGCGCGCGATTCGCCTCAACGGTGTTCGTCGATCCCTGCGCACCCGGCAGTACGCCAGCGTGCAGGATGCGGCCGCTGCCTGGGGTTTCTGGAATTTGAGCCAGTTTTCGGCCGATTATCGAAGATTCTTTGGCGAGCGGCCATCACAGACCTTGCAGTGCGCCATGACGGACGGGCTGTTGTCCGCAGCGGGTGCCCGCTGCGTGCATTAGCGGTGCTTATTGGCGCGACTGGCATGTTTTATTGGCTTCCACTGCGGCAAGCGCTTTGCACATCGCCTCGTAAGCCTCCCACTCGGCCTCAAAGTGGCCGCCGCTGGAGTGAATTTCCCCGTTTTGCAGGATCACCCAGTACCAGCTTCCCGTCTCTGACCGGTGTGTTGTTCCGGAATAGCAATCCATCTGGAAACTCCCGACCAATCTGCCCATAAGTTTATTATGCTGCAGTGCAGCATTGGTGCAAGTGCTACCTGATTTGCGGTAGTGGGCTGATCGCAGGGGTTTCTATACCGTCGGTCCATTCCGAGCCGGTATGTGTTTGCTGTTGATTGGATGTGTCGATGGGTGAAAGTAAAAATTTTGGTTGGTCGTATCGGGCGTGCATGCCTGCTATCGCGGCGGCAAGATCCGTGGGGGAAAGGCTTTATAGATAAAGTTGAGGCTCAAGGCCTGATACAGGTAGTTGTGAAAGCGCGTGCCAAAATTGCTCGGCCGGGCCGCCAGTGACATGCAGCGGCTCGTGTCTTTGTTGATCTGGCTCCCGTGAAGCGGACATCTTCGATGATGTGGTGGCGAACCTGGCCTACCGGAGCGGGTGGCGGCTGGATTGAGCATTTCTACTCAGTGAATGCCTAAACGCGACAAAGCCCCTTGGTTTTCACTGAGGGGCTTTGTTGGGTTGCAGTACGTATTTTTCATTACCGCATTTGAATGCAAGGATGGCATGTGTCGTAACTGCGCTTTACTGCAATGATGCATGCACCGCCTTGCTGCCAGGAAGCGCCCAGATATTTCATCAGGGAGGCAGGAAACTCACTGCCATGCTTCCGATTTGAATATAGATCAGCGAATTTGAATCGCTGTTTCATTTCCGACGAAAGGGGGCTGGCGAAAATTTCCGAACCCGCGTGTCTTCGGTATCTGTTCGGCGGTCGAAGTGGGTGTGATGGCAGAAAAGCAAAAAGCCCAACCGGGTAGATTGGGCTTTTTACATTTTGTCTTTGGTGGGTCGTCACAGATTCGAACTGTGGACCTACGGATTAAGAGTTGTTTTAAATTCAATATGTTAACGCATGTGCCCGCCCTCAATCGCACGTGCTCGTGCATAAATCACGATAGGATCGGAAACTTCCAAAAGTGGGGGTAAAAGAGTAATTGCACGGACGAAGATAAAGTGCTAATGTAAAACGGCGTGAGCTTACAGTTCACTTTCCTGCAGTGTGCATTTAATACATGTCGAATTTGCTTGTAGCTTAGTAATTGCTATGAGTGCCTAGTTAAATCTAGGCTACATGGGAGGAGCCTACCAACTCTCTCCCGCCTCCTACAGGAGACGCCTGGCAGGGGGGCCCAGAAAGATGGTGGCAGCTTTCGACTATGTAGCACATGAAGGAAACACCATCACTTTCTAAACTCTGTCGCATGAGTGGGCTCCTTCTGCATCATCACATGACTTTCACTGCATCCCCTCCGAAGATACTCTCAGGCCCGATCATGACTGTAGCTAAGTTGTGTGAGGTTCTGGATGTTGATGAGTATGAACTTAAAGCAATTGCATCACTTCCCTTATCTGGCCGGTTTACACCACACTCCAACGTTCCAAAGAAAAAAGATGGGTCCACTAGGTTAGTTTTTAACCCAAGTCGGCAGGTTAGAAAAATTCAGAGCAGGATAAATTCTCGAATTTTTAATTCCAAAGGCGTTATAAAATGGCCGGATTACCTGTACGGTTCTATTCCAAAGGAGGTTAAAGGATCATCTAAGGACTATATTGCGGCCGCACATGTTCACTGCAAGGCAAAAAGTCTTCTGACAATGGATATTAAGGATTTTTTTGATAATATTCATGAGAGCGTTGTTGTAGATATGTTCATAAAGCTTTTTAAGTATTCGGAAGAGGTTTCTCGGATATTGGCTAATGTGTGTTGCTATGATGGGCATTTGGTGCAAGGTGCATTGACATCTAGTTATATTGCAAATTTAGTATTGCATGATGTGGAGTGTGAATTAGTTAGAAAGCTTGGGTATAAGAAATTGCGGTACACGAGGCTTGTTGATGATATAAATATATCATCGGAGGTTTCAAATTATAATTTTGATTATGCTTATGATCTTGTAAAAATGACCCTTGCGCTGAAGGGGCTTCCCATTAATGAAAATAAAACAAAAAAACAATACACGTCAACATCGCCTATGGTGATGCATGGGCTAAGAATTGGGTTTGAACAGCCGAGACTTTTGACTGAGGATGTAAAGAGAATTAAGGCGGCCGTCCATAGTCTTGTTCAGCAACAGCGAGAGAGTAATTCTCGATCTGGCAGGGAATATCGAACAGCTTTCAATAAGACATTGGGTAGGGTAAATAAATTAAAGCGTGTGGGTCACAAAGATCATTCAAAATTGCTCCGAATTTTGATGAGGATTTCACCGTTGCCATGCTGTAATGACCTACTTTCAACAAGTAAGCTTATATGTAGAATTGAAAAGGATTTCTTGGAGAAGAATAATAATTCCTATGCGTATAAGCGTCGGTATTATATTGCGCAACAAAAAAT
Organism: Formivibrio sp. oc-25; assembly: GCF_055810895.1. Taxonomy (NCBI): domain Bacteria; kingdom Pseudomonadati; phylum Pseudomonadota; class Betaproteobacteria; order Neisseriales; family Chitinibacteraceae; genus Formivibrio; species Formivibrio sp. oc-25. Next base: position 69,551 of record NZ_JBVVOL010000002.1, read on the forward strand.
AAATTTGTTGAGTAAGGGGGGTGAGTTTATAAATGAATCGTTTATTCTTAGAAATAAAATCAAAGATTTGCGGCCTGTTGGTAAGTGACAAAATAAACGCAAGTTTGTTTTTTAAAATTGTTCTTTCGTACTTTATAATTTTATTTGTGGTATTTCTTGCATATGCAGTTATTACTGTTAGTGGTTGGGGTGGCGTTGAGTTTTGCCTTAAGGCGGAATGCATTGATAACTTTATCGATGCTCAGGAAAATCCTTTAGCTTTTTTAAAAGCTGGTATTGATTTTCTTGTTGCTGGTGCTACTGTATTGGGTATTACGGTTGCTTTGTCAACGTACGAGTCGAATAAAGAGACGTCAAGGCATACAAACCATATTGAATATCAAACCCTTTTTTGCGATTACGTTTGGGCTAGGGTTGCTAAGCTTGATAAGGTAGTTCCGGTTGATGTCGATCCTATACTTTGGTTTAATAAGATTTTTCCAAAATCTCAAAGTGGTGAATTAATAAATCCTTCCAGTGATTATATTGAGTTGATGGGTGACATAATTGCATTGGAGGAGAGGTCGACTGAAGAGTATGGTAGAGGGGTTTTTGATCATAATAAGCATCAGGTTGTGGTGAATTGTTTAATTAACAAGATTGGATTAAAAATGGCCCACTTGAGTCGTGTTGACTATAAGGTTGTCGGTGGGCAAATTTATGAGTTGATTAATGTGGTGAATTCAGCGTTTTGCAGAGGTGGTATAGATGAAATTCATCAAGGAAAATACTAGTGGGTTGTGGTGATTTGTTTTGTATGCAACAAATATATAGTTGTGCTGTGTATTAACCGGCTTTTATGCTTAAGAAAGAATTCAATAAGCTAACTATCGACCAGTTTCAGTCTGTGATTAAGTCACTGCCTGAGCTGCGAAGCCAGTCAAGAGAGCTTGCTGATATGGTGCGATCCGCACCTTGCGCGCGTGTTGATGACCTTCTTGGCAGTAATTTCCACTGGTCTTCTCTTTACGAGAAATCATTCGAAGAATCCTTGGCATTTCTGGTTGTGGCAATGGATTTGCAAGGTAAATTGCGGGAGATTGCAGAAAGTCCCGATCCTCAGCAAGCAGCCATAGTGTGGGCGCAAGAAGAGGGCATTCAAGAGTGGAATGGTGGCTTTCAAGGGCAGTTTGAAAAGAAGCATGTCATCGGCGCATTTGTGGTTCTTCAGCGCAATATTCAGTCCATCATGCTTTATCACCGTTCTGTCTGTGATCTGGTTCGGCAGGTACGGGAGTTGAAAGAGTGGCGAGAGCCGTTTTTCAAGGCGGTTCGAATAGACCGTTCCGTTTTAACTTGTCCCACCTTTGCTGATCGGCTGGCTCGTGCCGAGCTAGAAAATGACAGGATTTTTTTTGACAGCTTACGCAGCGCCCTGAAAGGGCCCCAGAAAAAGCATTGGGAAAACTATCATGATCTTCGCTATGCCCTGTATGTATTGCGTGAGCTTGGTTTTGATCGCCTGTCAGATGCGCAGTTAGAAAATTTGCTGGTCGATCAACTCAAGGTCTATTTGCCCTCGCCATCCGCTCGCAAGAATCTACGTAAGCAATTCACAGAGTCCAAGCGCATGCAACTACCTAAAAACGCAATTTGAGGTGGTCGCTCGACTCGTTGCTGGAGCATAACTTTCTCAACCGTACCAAGAAGCCATACCGGCATGCTTGGCGCGGTAAAGGAAATCGTTATGTCTTCCAAGAAATCATTGTCTGCTGATTCACTTGTTACTACTGGTTTTACAGAAGCCGCCGATGGCATGCGTGCGGCGCCCACCGGCGACGGACGCGTGCCAGAGGGGGCGGCAGGTACGCCGCCTAGTAACACAGTACCTGATAACAGCATTCCTCCTTTGGGGAGCTTCACGCCTCTGCGCTGGGGAGTGGATAGTCTGTATTTGTCCTACCAAGGCGACCTGTTCCCTGAAGTGCAATCTCGCCTGAAAGCCCTCAAGCTGCTGGCGCAATCCTCTGAACCCTATCAACAGATTGACGCGCAATACGCGCTGGATGCGCATGTATTCGAGGTCAAGGATAAAGGCGCACCGCGTTATCCCTACATTCTTGAAGATGGGGCTTTCCGTATTCAGTTGTCCAATCCCGGCAAGGCCGTTCCGATGGCCTATGTGAAGATTTCCTCGGGGTGTCTAGCTGCCGATAGCCCTGTGCAGATTGAGCAGCAGCTACGGGCTTTGCTGGTGCAATTGGGGGATGTCACCGATACGGCTCAAGTCAGCCGGATTGATCTGTATGTCGATTTCGCTTCGCTGGATGATATGGAATGGAAACGGGAGGCGTGGGTCACACGGGCGGGGGCGCTCAGTGCTTATGCACAGGATCGTGCGTTTACCGGTTGGGCGGTGGGGCAGGGTGGGCCCATTTCGGCGCGGCTCTATAACAAAACCGTTGAGATCAAGAAGAGCGGCAAGTTCTATCTGCTCGATTTGTGGAAAGAAGCGGGTTGGCATCCGGGCGAGCCGGTCTGGCGGCTGGAATTTCAATTCAAGCGCGAAATCCTCACCCAATTGGGGCTGGCCTCCTTATCTCAGGTGATGGAGCACCTGAACGGGCTGTGGGGCTATGCCATGACCGATTGGCTCAAGCTCACGCTGCCCAATCCCGGTGATCAGACGCGTGCACGCTGGCCTGTTCATCCCTTGTGGGGTGAATTGTCCTCTGTCGATTGGGACGGCAATGGCGGGCCGTTGCTGCGCAATTTTAAGCCCACCCGCGAACCGAATGAGGAGCGCTTGCTGTCGATGGCATCCAGTTCGCTGATTTCGTTCATGGCACGACGTGGCATCGTCGAGCTGGGAGAAGGGGAGGCGGCGTTCCAACGGGCCATCTACACCCATCTGAGCGACAAGGCGGTCTGGAGTGAAGTACCTCTGGGGCAATATCTGGAGGAAAAGGTGGCTGCCAAGGCGCGGCAGTTCAATACGCGCTTGAACAATCCGGATCAGGAAGTAGAGCAGCAGGCTATCGCGCAGCAGCAACAGGCCAAGGCCTACCGTAAAGCGAGCAAGGGGTAAGTCATGGAAACCAACCTGCCCTTGCCGCAAACCCGCTGTCTGAGCAAAGAACAGGCGGCGGCCTATCTCGGGATCGGTCTGACCCTGTTAGCCGAGCTAAACATACCGTCCATCAAGCTGGGCAAGCGTTGCCTGTATGACGTGCTTGACCTGGATGCATGGCTTGACGAGTATAAGCAGCGAGGGCGGGCCAGAAAGGAGCAATTATGGCCCGTGAACGCGGTATCTACCGGAGACCTGACTCCCGTTTCTGGTGGATCGATACCACACTCCCCAACGGAGAACGCCTACGCCAAAGCGCTGGGACTGAAAGTCGAGAAGAGGCGGAAGCCCTGTTAGCCAAGCTGGTCTTGGATGCTTACCGGGAAACGCATTTCGGCATCAAGCCGCAACGCTCATGGCAGGAGGCCGTGGTTCGGTATTTGGCCCTCAAGGCGAACCTACGCAGTTATGCAGACGTGCAGCGCATCTGCCGCATGCTGCATCCCTATCTGGGTCACTTGATGCTGGACCAGATCAATGGCGACATGATCTGGAAGGTGATTCAGGGCGAGATGAAAAAGGGTAACAAGCCGGCCACCATCAATCGGTATCTGGCGCTGATTCGCAGTTTGTTGCGCATGGCGCGGGACGAATGGCAGTGGTTGGACAGCATCCCCAAGGTGCGCCTGTTGCCCGGCGAGGTCGAGCGGGACCGCTGGTTGACGCGGGAAGAGGCTGACAGGCTGGTTCTGGCTTGTCCGCCCCATCTGGCGGCGCTGGTGCGTTTTGCCTTGGCCACAGGTTGTCGGGCGAGGGAAATTGCCGAACTGGAGTGGAACCGGGTGGACCTGAGTCGGGGCACCGCATGGCTCAACCGGACCAAAAATGGCACGCCGCGAGGCGTTCCGCTGAATCGTGATGCGGTTGCCGTACTGGAAGAGCAGTGTGGCAATCATCCGCAATTTTGCTTTACGTTTCGGGGTGCACCCATCCGCTGGCAGTTGAGCAATACCGCGTGGCTGGAAGCCTTGAAGCGTGCCGGGATCGAAGATTTTCGGTTCCATGATCTGCGCCATACGTGGGCCTCATGGCACCGCCAAGCGGGAACGACTTGCGACGAGTTGAAAGACTTGGGCGGCTGGAAATCCCGCAACATGGTGGATCGCTATGCCAAGTTTGCCACGGAGAATTTAGCCAAGGCAGCGGCACGGATCGAGCAACATCGGGGAGAAAACGTGCTGGATTACGTCACGTTTGTGTCACGGCAGGAAAGCAAAAGGGCTTAGCCTTTCGACTAAGCCCTTGAATTCTTTGGTGGGTCGTCACAGATTCGAACTGTGGACCTACGGATTAAGAGTCCGCTGCTCTACCAGCTGAGCTAACGACCCAAAGAGCCGCGCATTGTATAGCGCTTTTTTGTTCTGTGCAAGGGTGGTAGGCCGTGCGGGACTCGAACCTGCGACCAACGGATTAAAAGTCCGCTGCTCTACCAACTGAGCTAACGACCCGCCCTGTACAGAGAGGCGTGATTATAAGGATTGGTTTTTTTCTGTCAAGAGTTTGGTCCCAAAAAAACATGCGTCGAGAAAATACAAGCTTGTGCGCTGCAAGTGGGCCTAAAATTCCAGTCATGGTATCCGCGCAACGCGCCGATGGAAATTCTGGCGCTGACGCGATGCGATTTTTGTGCAAACTAAATCTACGCGAGAGAAAGACATGCGAATTCTTCACACCATGATCCGGGTGGGTGACCTGGATCGTTCGATCAAGTTTTACACTGAAGTACTGGGCATGCAGGTGATCAGCCGTTCCGATTATCCGGAAGGCAAGTTCACCAATGTATTCGTGGGATATGGCAGCAAGGAAGATGGTGCAGTCATCGAACTCACTTACAACTACGGTGTTGAATCCTACGAGCTGGGTACGGGTTTTGGTCACATCGCTGTATCCGTGCCGGATGCGTATGCGGCTTGTGCCGAGATCAAGCGCCGCGGTGGCGTGGTTACCCGCGAGGCCGGGCCGATGAAGCATGGCACGACAGTGATCGCATTCGCTTGTGATCCGGATGGCTACAAGATCGAGCTGATCGAGAAAAAGAATGAATGATTCCGGATCGTGATCCGCCAAAAAAGCGCAGGTTGTCCTGCGCTTTTTTGTTGTCGATTGCGAACATGGAACTGCCGGGCGGGTCGATCTGTCACTATCGGGTTGGCGGGCATCCTATAAAAGGAGTGGAGCTGGGCGGTTTTGATGTTGCCAGGGTGCCATTTTTGTCTATCTAGAATCTGGTTTGGGTGCGAAGATGAATTTGCTTCTGCTGGTATTGTTGCCTTTTCTGGGCGCCATGCTGCTGGGCTGTGTCGTGGGTGCCAGTCGCCAGACAGTGGCCTGGTTTGCCGGCGGGGTTGTGCTGTTTGCGCTGGGCATGCTGGCCTCGGGCATCTCCATTCCCATGTCGGGCAATATTCTGGTCCAGCGTATCGATTGGCTGCCGGCACATGGCATCGGCTTTGATTTCCGGCTGGATGGGCTGGGCATGTTGTTCGCGCTGATGATTCTGGGGATCGGGTTGCTGGTGGTGCTGTATGCCTACTATTACCTCGATGCGCGGGATAGCCTGCTCCGGTTGTATGCCTATCTGCTGCTGTTCATGGGTGCCATGCTGGGGCTGGTGCTGTCTGAAAACCTGCTATTGCTGCTGGTTTTCTGGGAGCTGACCAGCCTGTCTTCGTTCCTGCTGATCGGCTACTGGCGGGAGGAAACGGATGCGCGCAATGGCGCACGGATGGCCTTGGCGGTAACCGGAGCAGGCGGTCTGGCACTGTTGGGCGGATTCATTCTGCTGGCCGACATGGCGGGCAGTTATGATCTGTCGGTCATTCTGGCTGCCGGTGAAACCATACGCAGCCATCCCAATTATCTGCCGGCGCTGATCCTGATCTTGCTGGGCGCGTTTACCAAGTCGGCGCAATTTCCGTTTCATTTCTGGCTGCCGCATGCCATGGCCGCACCAACGCCTGTGTCGGCCTACCTGCATTCAGCCACCATGGTCAAGGCCGGGGTGTTCTTGCTGGCACGCTTGTTCCCGGTGCTGTCCGGCACGGCTGAGTGGGCTTTCATCGTTGGCGGAGTCGGCTTGCTGACCTTGCTGGTGGGGGCGGTGATTGCACTGTTTCAGCATGATCTCAAAGGCTTGCTGGCCTATTCGACCATCAGCCATCTGGGCCTGATTACCCTGTTGTTCGGTATCGGTACGCCGCTGGCAGCGGTGGCCGGTATTTTCCACATCATCAATCATGCAACCTTCAAGGCTTCGCTGTTCATGGCCGCCGGGATCATCGACCATGAGGCCGGCACGCGCGACATGCGTCAGCTGAACGGGTTGTGGCGTGCCATGCCGCATACGGCCACGCTGGCCATGGTGGCCTCGGCTGCCATGGCGGGTGTGCCGTTGTTCAATGGCTTTCTGTCCAAGGAGATGTTCTTTGCTGAAACGGTCGATGTGGCCTCGCATATGCAATTTGGCTGGTTGCTGCCGATTGCGGTAACGATCGCGGGGATCTTTGCCGTAGCCTATTCACTGCGTTTCATTCACGATGTCTTTTTCAATGGCGACGCGGTCGATTTGCCGCGACAGCCGCATGAGCCAGTACAGTGGATGAAGGTGCCAGTAGAAGTCCTGGTGCTGATGTGTGTGCTGGTGGGTGTTTTGCCGGCCTACACAGTCGAACCGATTCTTGCCGTTGCTGTTGGCAGTGTGTTGCAGGCGCCGCCGCCAGCGCATGACCTGGCTATCTGGCATGGTTGGAACCCGGCAGTGCTTATGAGTATTCTGGCCTTGGCGGGAGGTATTGTTCTTTATCTGCAGCGCAAGCCGCTGTTCGCGCTCAGCAACCGTCTGGCCGGACGGTTCGATGCACGTGGCTATTATGAGCAAGGGCTGCATGGCTTTTTCGTGCTGGCGCAACGCATAACAGCCAGGCTGGATGCCGGGGCCTTGCAGCGGCAGGTATGGTGGTTGTTGATCAGTATGCTGGTACTGGGTGGGTGGGGCATGCTGGCGGCAGAGGGCAAGCTTACCGGTACACGTACCTTGTTGCCCGTCGATCTGGTCAGCCTGCTTGCAGTGTTGGCCATCGTAACTGCCACGCTGGCAGTGGTCTGGTTCCATCGGCAACGCCTGATCGCCCTGATCATGGCCGGTGCCGTGGGCTTGCTGGTTTCTCTGGTATTCGTGCGCTTTTCGGCGCCAGATCTGGCGTTGACGCAGTTGTCGGTGGAGGTGGTCACCATCTTGCTGCTGCTGCTGGCGCTCTATTTCCTGCCGCAGGTATCTGTTGTGGTACCCCGTGCTTCAGATCGCGCTGGTGCCGGGCTGATCGCCGTGCTGGGTGGTGCAGGCATGGCGCTATTGGCTTGGGCGGTATTGACTCGCCCGCATGCGGGCCTGGCCGATTATTTTCTGGCCAACAGCGTGCCGGGCGGCGGTGGCGCCAATGTCGTGAATGTGATTTTGGTTGATTTTCGGGGTTACGATACTTTTGGCGAAATCACAGTGCTTGGTCTCGCGGCATTGGGGGTGTACGCCATGCTGGACGGCTTGAAACTCAACGGTCAGGCGCGTCTGCCGGGCGAGCCCGGTCTGGATGCGGATGTGCACCCCATCATCGCCGCAACCTTTTCCCGCCTGCTGCTGCCGCTGGCATTGCTGGTATCGGTCTATATTTTTCTGCGCGGGCATAACGCGCCAGGAGGCGGCTTCATCGCTGGCCTGGTCACTTCAGTGGCACTGATCATGCAGTATCTGGCCAATGGTGTTGCCTGGGCGCAGACACGTCTGCCAGCGCGTACGCATGCGGTGATTGCGCTGGGACTGCTGATTGCAGTGCTGACCGGTCTGGGCAGTTTTGTATTTGGCCATCCGTTCCTGACTTCCACGTTCGGGCATCTGCATTGGCCGCTGGTCGGAGAGTTCGAGCTGGCATCGGCCATGGCATTCGATCTGGGCGTGTATCTGGTAGTCGTGGGCGCAACCTTGCTGATTCTGATCAATATGGGATTGATGCGCGATCCGCGCCGCCACTTGCTCGATCACGGAGGCACAAGCTGATGGAAGCATTGTTTGCGCTGATCATCGGGGTTTTATCGGCCGGCGGTATCTATCTGGTGCTGCAAGCCCACAGTTTCACGGTCGTGCTCGGATTGACCCTGCTTTCTTATGCGGTGAACCTGTTTCTGTTTGCCATGGGGCGCTTGGTTGAGGATGCGCCGCCAGTGGTCAGTGCCACTGCGGCTGCGTATACCGATCCCTTGCCACAGGCGCTGGTGTTGACGGCCATCGTGATCAGTTTTGCCATGACGGCTTTCGTGATTGTGCTGGCGCTGAAATGCCGGGCCGAACTGGGTAACGATCACGTCGATGGCAAGGAGGACGCATGATCCAGCATTGGGTAATTGCCCCTGTCCTGTTGCCGTTTGTTGCCGGGGTGATCCTGTTGTTTTTGCGCAAGGCGCCGATTGCGGTTCAGCGCAATCTCAGCGTGTTGTCGCTATTGGCCCAGGTCTGGCTGGCATTGCGGCTGGCTGAGTTGACTGGCGATGGCAGTATTGGCGTCTATGCGCTGGGCAATTGGTCCGCACCGTGGGGTATCGTGCTGGTGGCTGATCGGCTGGCTGCCATCATGCTGCTGGTGACTGCCTTGCTGGCTTTTTTTGTGGCAATCGCCGCAGGCCAGGGTACGGATAACCAGGGTCGGCACTTCCATGTGCTGTTCCAGATGCAACTGTTTGGTCTGGCGGGCGCCTTCCTTACGGGTGATCTGTTCAATCTGTTCGTTTTTTTCGAAGTCCTGTTGCTGGCCTCTTACGGTTTACTCTTGCATGGCGGGGGGGCGCAGCGCGTGCGGGCTGGCCTGCATTATGTGGTGCTGAACCTGCTCGGCTCCATTGTGTTCCTGATTGCCGCCGGCTTGCTGTACGGTGTGGTCGGTACGCTCAATCTGGCGGATATGGCGGTGCGTGTTGCGGCAACTCCGATGGAAAATGTCGGTCTGGTTCGTGCTGCCGGCCTGCTGTTGCTCGGTGTTTTTGCGCTCAAGGCAGCCTTGCTGCCGCTCTATCTGTGGTTGCCGGCCGCCTACGCGAACACTTCTGCGCCTGTCGCGGCACTATTTGCCATCATGACCAAGGTAGGGGCCTACAGTATTCTGCGCATGCATACACTGGTGTTTGGAGGGGATGCCGGCCCGCTGGCCAATCTGTACGAACCCTGGCTGTTGCCACTGGCCCTGGCGACCCTGATCCTTGGCATGATCGGTGCGGTGGCTGCGGCCAGTCTTGGCCGCATGGCCGCCTATTTCGTGATCGCCTCGGTGGGAACGCTCCTGCTTGCATTCGGGCTGGGTTCCAGCGATGCGATCGCCGCAGGTTTGTATTACCTGCCGCACAGCACTTTTGTAACCGCTGCCTTCTTTTTGCTGATCGATGCCCTGGCCAAGCGTCGCGGCTTGCACGCCGACAAGCTGACGGTTGCGGCCGACATGCCGCAATCCTGGCTGTGGGGGAGCTTGTATCTGGCGCTGGCTGTTCTCCTGGCCGGTTTGCCACCGTTATCCGGTTTTCTGGGCAAATTCCTGTTGCTGAAATCGGCGCTGGATCATTCCTGGCTGATACCGGTGTGGGTAGTTGTCCTGCTGACCGCCTTGCTCGGCCTGATCGTGCTGGCGCGGGCCGGAAGCATGCTGTTTCTTCGCGGTGCCGCAGAGGAAGGGCAGGAGGCAACCGTGATCCGGCATGTCCATCATGAGGTATGGCCGATTGCCGGTCTGTTGCTGCTGACATTGGGGTTGACGGTCTGGGCCGGTTTTTTCAACGATCGAGCGGCAGATGCCGCCAGCCAATTGCTGGCGCCACAGCGCTATGTGGCAGCGGTATTGGCGCCTGAGCGGAGTGTGCTGCCATGAAACGGCTGTTTCCCCATTTCCTGCTGACACTGGTGCTGGCGCTGGTCTGGTTGCTGCTCAATAACACGCTGGCGCTTGGCCATGTGCTGCTGGGCCTGCTGCTTGGCTGGCTGATTCCCTTCTTTTCGCAGCCGTTCTGGCCGCAGACGGTGCATATTCACCGTCCGCTGGCCTTGCTTGGCTTTATCGGCTGCGTCATGGTCGACATCCTGCTTGCCAATCTCACCGTCGCCCGACTGCTGCTGGGTTCGCCCGCCCGACTTCGCCCGGCTTTCGTGCGTGTGCCGCTGGCGCTCCGGCATGAACTGGCGCTCAGCCTGCTGGCCAATACCATTTGCCTGACCCCTGGCACCCTGTCTGCGCGGCTGAGTCCTGATCGCAGGTTCCTGCTGGTGCATGCACTGGATACCGACGATGCCGCGCATGTGGCGGCTTCGATCAAGCAGCGCTATGAAAAACGGCTGAAGGAGATTTTCGAATGCTGACCGTGGCACTCTACATTGCATTTGGTCTGGTCGGAGCCGCTTGCCTCATGACTTTCATCCGCCTGTATCGCGGCCCCAGCGCGCCGGATCGCATCCTGGCGCTGGATACGCTCTATATCAATGCCATTGCCTTGCTGGTTTTGCTTGGCATCCATCTGGCCAGCCCGATTTATTTCGAGGCGGCATTGCTGATCGCGCTGATGGGATTCATCGGCACGGTTGCACTGTGCAAATATCTCATGCGTGGAGACATCATCGAATGAACCCGCTGCTTGAAGTCCTGTTGTCGATCCTGATCGTGGCTGGTGGGCTGTTTACGTTTATCGGCACGCTTGGCCTGTTTCGCCTGCATGATTTTTATACCCGGCTGCATGGGCCAACCAAGGCGACAACGCTGGGAGTGGGTTGCCTGTTGCTGGCATCCGCCCTCTTTTTCAGCACCAGTACTGGCAACCTGAGCCTGCACGAAATCCTGGTAAGTCTGTTCCTGTTTATCACGGCACCTGTTTCTGCCCATATGCTGGCCAAGGTGGCACTCAATCTCAGGCTTGAATCGATTGCAAAGTTGCCAGAAGAGGAAACCGGAACGCACGATACGATTCAGGATTGATGCTTCCGGCCCCTTGTTTTAGGCTCTGTTGACATTTGATTAATTTTTACGCGGCTGGGGTATTTTGCTCCAGTACAAGGCATTTCCCAGGCCGCGGTACGGGTACCGCAAGTGGGAAATAACGCCGTAATGGAGCAAAAGACCTAGCCGCCCGAAGGGCAAGCCCGCCATTCTTGCTGGTGGCTTCGTCGCCAATGCTCGCAAGGCTACAGCCTTGCTTGTGCTTAGCTTCTCGCCCGAGCAAGTTGGCGGGGTTGCGTAAAAAACAATCAAACGTCAACAGAGCCTAGTGATCCATCCAGCAATCGTTGCGGTAACTTGCATATTCCCCAGCATTCCTGCTCGAAAATCCTGCCGACTCATGGGTACACTTCTGGTTTCTTGGCGTTTGATTCAATCGCCAGCAGAATCCAGCCTTTGTGCGCAGATGAACGTGACACATGTTCCAGGAGTAAAGCTTGAGCGATATGGCGTTGTTGCCGGCTCTGCGGGAGGTCGCCCGCAAGGTGGCGCGTACGGAAATCATGCCGCGTTTCGCCAGTGTGGTGGCACAGCGCAAGGCGGATGGCAGCTTGCTGACCGAGGCGGATCTCGCTGCGCAGCAGGCCCTGGTCCATGCTTTGCCGCAACTGGCTGCTTTTCCGGTGCTGGGAGAGGAAATGTCGCGGCTAGAGCAGGAAAAACTCTGGTGTGACAGTGCTTCCGGCTTGTGGGTGGTCGACCCCATCGATGGCACGACCAATTTTGCCCGTGGCTTGCCGTGTTTTTCGGTATCGATTGCCTTGGTGCGCCAGGGACGGCCTGTCCTCGGTGTCGTCTATGCACCAATGCTGGATGAATGTTATAGCGCGGTGGCAGGCGAAGGTGCCTGGTTGAATGAAGATCGCCTGTCTTGCCGGGCGGATGTGCCAATGGCGCACGCGGTGGCCTCCATTGAAACCAAGCGCTTGCCTGCCGGTTTGGCGGCATATGTTGTGACGGACCCACCGTTTCGTTCGATGCGAAATTTTGGGGCTGCCACACTGGATTGGTGCTGGCTGGCAGCCGGGCGTGTCGATGTCATGTTGTACGGCGCGCAAAAGTTGTGGGATTTCGCCGCTGGCGCGCTCATCCTGCAGGAAGCGGGTGGGCGGGTTGCAACGCTTGAACAGCCAGACTTCTGGCTGGCGGATCCGTGGCAGCGCTCGGTGGTGGCCGCGCGTACCCCGGCACTGTTTGCGCCGTGGCGGGAATGGTTGCGAGATGGCCGCCTGTCAGTCATGTCGGTCACAAAATAAGCAAGTTGCCCAATCAGGCGGCGCTCGGGCATTCTTAACTTAAAGTAACACTTTAACTTTAAGGCCTTTATCGTTATTTATTTACGTGTTTTTGCTTGTAATGAAATTGCCGTAAGTGGTTGTATCAAAAGGAAAAATCAAAGTGCCTGCGCTTGTGCCGGCATTTTTTTTTAGCTATAGTGGGGCGAAGTGGGGTTAAGTGGGTATTTGTGGGGAATTTCTCGCAAAAATGGGGTAGCAATGTTCAGCGGTGTTTCAACTCTCAATCTGGATAGCAAGGGGCGTTTGGCGATACCGGCCAAGCATCGCGAACTGCTGTCCGTCATGAGTGAAAACCGCGTCATGATTACCCTGAATCCCGAAGGTTGCCTGCTTATTTATCCCAAAATCGAGTGGTTGCCCGTGTACGAACAACTGCGCAAATTATCCGGCACGCAGGCAGGCATTGCCCGCGTGATTCTCGGATTTGCCGAGGAGCTGGAGCTCGATTCCGCCGGCCGAATCCTGGTGCCGACCAAATTGCGTGAACTGGCTGGTCTGGACAAGGAGGTCGCACTGGTCGGGCAGGGCAACAAGTTCGAGCTGTGGCATGACGCAAGCTGGACCGCGAAGGTTCAGGCGCTCATGTCGATTGACAAGGCCAGTCTGGCCGAGCAGATGCAAGGTATCGTGCTGTGAGTTTCGTACACCGCACGGTGTTGCTTCAGGAAGCAGTCGATGCGCTGGCAATCAAGCCGGGCGGCATTTATGTCGACTGTACCTTTGGCCGGGGTGGTCATTCCCGGCTCATTCTTTCGCGCTTGGGTGAGCAAGGCCGCCTGATTGCGTTCGACAAGGATCCGCATGCGATTGCCGAGGCAGAGCGGATCGATGATCCGCGTTTCGAGATTGTTCATTCCGGTTTTGTGGCTTTGAAAGAAGCGCTGGCAGCGCGGGGCGTTGCTGGCGTGGATGGTGTTTTGATGGATCTGGGGGTGTCTTCTCCCCAGTTGGATGACGGGAGCCGCGGGTTCAGTTTCCGCTTCGATGCTCCGCTCGACATGCGCATGGATACCACGCGCGGACCGACGGCGGCAGAGTGGCTGAATGCGGCAGAGGAAAAAGAAATAGCCGAGGTGGTGAGAGATTATGGCGAAGAGCGGTTTGCTAAACAGGTTGCAGCAGCGATTGTTGCGGGTCGGAGAACAGCACCGATTGTCAGCACAGGACAGCTTGCCAAGATCGTGGCAACGGCAGTCCGCACCCGCGAGCCGGGTCAGGACCCGGCGACACGCACCTTCCAGGCTGTACGGATTTACATCAATCGCGAGCTTGAAGAGCTATCGCTGACCTTGCCGCAGGCGCTGGCGGTACTGGTGCCGCATGGTCGTCTGTCGGTGATCGCTTTCCATTCGCTGGAAGACCGCATCGTCAAGCGCTTCATGCAGGATGCTGCAACCAGTGATCGACTGCCTTCGCGTCTGCCGGTGCGTGCAGCAGAGATTGGCGAAGCGCCACTCAGGCTGTTGGGTAAGCCAATTCGGGCAAGCGCTGCAGAAGTCGCGGAAAACCCGCGTGCGCGCAGTGCGATTCTGCGGGTTGCGGAGCGAACAGGTGCGGCGTTATGACCCGTCTCAACCTTTTCCTTTTGCTGGTGCTGATTGCTTGTTCGCTGCTGGTGGTGACGAGCCAGCACAAGGCCCGCAAGCTCTATATCGAATTGCAGAAAGCCGAGCAGGAAACCAAACGCCTGAATGTGGAGTGGGGGCAGTTGCAGCTCGAACAAAGCACCTGGGCCATGCATTCACGTATCGAAGCCGAAGCAACGCGTCGATTGGGCATGCAGACGCCACCCGAGAGCCGCACCCTGGTCATCCTGCCGCATGGGCAGTCCGTAGCCAAGCCGGATAAGCGCGAGGTGCCCTGATGTCGGTTGGCACAACGCCTCGTCCCAATCCACGACGCCAGCGCTTCAATCCGCCTCCCCGGCTTGAACGCTGGCGTGCCTGGTTTGTACTGGTCGCATTGCTGGTGCTGTTTGCGGCCTTGCTCGGGCGCGGAATCTGGCTGCAGGTATTCAACGATGCATTTCTGCAGGAACAGGGCGAGGCCCGTTACGCGCGCAACCTGAAGCTGGAGGCCAACCGCGGCGTGATCACGGACCGCAACGGCGAACCTCTGGCGATTTCGACCCCGGTCAAATCGATCTGGGCCAGCCCGCGCGCCATCACGCTGTTGCCGCCTGGGCAGCGCCGCGCGGAGGATTGGTCGCCGGCCAGCGACAAGGATCCTACGCCGGTCTCGCTGGATGAAGCCAAGGCTCTGGCCAATGCCTTGCAGATAGCGCCGGATGAGCTCGTCAAGAAGCTGAACGATACGCGCCGCAATGCCAGGGGTGAGGAACAAAAAAGTGATTTTGTCTGGCTCAAGCGCCATTTGCCGCCGGATCAGGCCGAAGCGATCCTGGGGTTGAACACCCCCGGTATCTATGCGCAGACGGAATACCGGCGCTATTACCCGGCGGGCGAAATCATGGCGCACATCGTCGGTTTCACCGATATCGACGGCAAAGGCCAGGAAGGGTTTGAGCTGACCAAGGAAAGCATGCTCGCGGGCAAGCCCGGCAGCCGTAGCGTGATTCGTGATCGGCGCGGCTATATCGTCGAAGACGTATCGACCATTGTTCCGCCCAGGGATGGAACGCGTCTTGAGCTGTCGATCGATCGCCGGATCCAGTATCTGGCGTATCGCGAATTGAATCATGTTGTTGAAACAACCCGGGCGATTGGCGGCGGGGTGGTTGTGCTGGATGCCCACACCGGTGAAGTGCTGGCATTGGCAAACGCGCCTTCCTACAACCCGAACAGCCGTACCCGGATTGATCCGGCTCGCCGTCGCAACCGGGCGCTGACCGATATCTACGAACCGGGTTCAACCATGAAGCCGTTTACCGTGGCGGCTGCGATGGAGGCCGGCAAGATCAAGCCATCAACTGTGTTTTCCACGGATGGTGGCCGCATGACGATTGGGCCCAACACCATCCATGACGCCCATGCGGCTGGGTCGCTCACGGTCGAGCAGATCATCCAGAAATCCTCCAACGTCGGCACAGCGAAGATCGCCCTGATGCTGGAGCGCGAGTATTACTGGAATTTTTTGCATAGCGTGGGGTATGGAGAACTGCCGCGGACCGGCTTCCCGGGTGAAGCCGCCGGACGCTTGCGGCCGTGGAAAAACTGGGTGCCGATCGATCAGGCCACGATGGCCTACGGCCATGGCATTTCGGTCAGCCTGATGCAAATGGCCAGGTCTTATCAGCTGTTTGCCACTGACGGCGAAATGCGCCCGGTGACGTTTACTCGCCTGGTGGCACCGATGCCAGGCAAGCAGGTGATCAGCGCCAATACCGCGCGTGCAGTCCGCAAGATGCTGGAAATGGTGACACAACCCGGTGGTACCGCGGTGAAATCGCAAGTGGTCGGCTACCGCGTGGCGGGCAAGACCGGCACGGCGACCAAACTGGAAAATGGCATGTATGTAAAAAAATACGTTGCCTCGTTTATCGGTTTTGCCCCGGTTTCCGATCCGCGCCTGATCGTCGCGGTCATGGTGGATGAGCCGCAAGGCGGCTATTACGGCGGCCAGGTGGCTGCGCCGGTATTCAGCAATATTGTGGCTGGCAGCTTGCGCATGCTCGGTGTGCCGCCAGATGCCCCAACCGGCAACACGATAGGTCCGGATAGCGAAGTCGAAGACGTGAGAGAGGAAACATGAAACCCGGAAGCTGGAAATTGCCGCAACCTGATTGGACCGCCATCGATGCGCTGGCCGCCGGCCGATCCATCGTGGCTGACAGTCGTCAGGTTCGCCCGGGCGATATCTTCCTGGCCTTTCGGGGTGAGTATGCCGATGGCCGCAAGTATATTGCCGACGCCATTGCGGCAGGTGCCGCTGGTGTGATCTGGGAAGCAGAAGATTTTGTCTGGGATGCTGCCTGGCCGGTGCCCAATCATGCAGTGCCGGCCCTGCGCGCGCAGGCCGGTATTGTTGCCGCCCACCTGCGCGGCAATCCGTCGCAAGCGATGTGGGTAGCCGGAATTACCGGTACCAACGGCAAGACCTCGATTTCGCACTGGCTGGCACAGGCCTTTACCTTGCTGGGTGGCAAGGGGGGCGTGCTGGGCACGGTAGGCAATGGCTTTCCGGAGGCATTAGAAAGCTCGACCCATACGACACTGGATCCGGTCAATCTGCAGAACTGGTTTGCCCGGTTGCGCGATGCCGGGGCCAGCCATGTGGCGCTGGAAGTTTCATCGCATGGTCTGGATCAGGCGCGTGCGCATGGCGTGGCTTTTGATTGCGCCATCTTCACCAATCTGACGCGCGATCATCTGGACTACCACGAAACCATGCAGGCGTATGGCGCAGCCAAGGCCAAGCTGTTCGAGTGGGATGGTTTGCAGCATGCAGTGATCAATGCTGATGACGATTTCGGCCGCGAGCTGCTCGCGCTGTCGCGCGCACAGACCACCTGGTCATATGGACTCTACGAAGGCGACATTCACGCTACACGGCTGCATGCCTCACTGGACGGTTTGCGACTCGAAGTCCAGACGCCGGCTGGTGCCGGGGTGATCGTTTCGCCCATGATCGGTCGTTTCAATGCCAGCAATCTGCTTGCCTGCCTGGGCAGCCTGCTCGCGGCTGGCGTGCCGCTCGAGGCTGCGACCGAGGTGCTTGGCCGGGTCAAGCCGGCTGCCGGGCGCATGCAGCGGCTTGGCGGTGGGCGCGAGCCGCTGGTGATCGTGGATTATGCACATACGCCCGATGCTCTGGAAAAAGCTTTGCTGGCCGTGCGGGAGTGCATGGCGCACGGTGGGCGGCTCTACTGTGTCTTTGGCTGTGGCGGTAACCGTGATCGCGGCAAACGCCCATTGATGGGTGAGATTGCCTGCCGTCTGGCCGACAGTGTGGTGATTACCAGCGACAACCCGCGCGATGAAGAGCCGAAAACCATCATTCAGGACATCGTTGCCGGCGTATCGGGAGTGCCTGGCACCGGCCGCGCCAATTACGCGATCGAATCCGATCGGGCTGCGGCGATCGCGGATGCAGTTGCGCTGGCCCGACCGGGCGATGTGGTACTGATTGCAGGAAAAGGCCACGAAAATTATCAGGAAATCAAAGGTGTGCGCCATGTCTTCGATGATGTCGAAGTGGCGCGTGCCGCATTGAGCAGGAAAAAAGAATGATGCTGACTTTGCGCGAATTGGCGCAGGCCATCGGTGGAAAGCTTGGTGCCGAGGGCGAGCTGGTATTCGAGCGCGTAACCACCGATAGCCGGGATGTGCGTCCCGGTGATCTGTTCATCGCACTCCAGGGTGAGCGTTTCGATGGCCATGATTTTGTCGACCAGGTACTGGCCGCAGGTGCTGTCGCGGCGGTGACCAGCAAGCCGGTTGCCGGCGCGCATGTGCTGGTGGGCGATACTTTGCAGGCGCTGGGTGCCCTGGCGGCCGCCTGGCGTAACCGCTTTTCCGGCGTACGTGTGATCGCGGTCACCGGCAGCAATGGCAAGACCACCGTCAAGGAAATGATCGCTTCGATTCTTGCCCAGCATGTTGGCGCCGAGCAGGTGCATGCCACGCGCGGCAATCTGAACAACCATATCGGCTTGCCGCTGACGCTGCTTGGCATGCGTGAAGGCTGTCGCTATGTGGTGGCGGAAATGGGCATGAACCATTTTGGCGAAATTGCCGCGCTCACGCGCATTGCCAGACCCGATGTGGCCGTGATCACCAATGCCGGCAACGCGCATCTGGAAATGCTTGGTTCGGTCGAGGGCGTTGCGCGGGCCAAGGGCGAGATTTTTGAGGGGCTGCAGGCCAAAGGCTGCGCCATCATCAATGCCGATGACGTTCATGCCGAATTGTGGGCCAAGCTCGCCAGCCGCTTCCGGCAGCGCACTTTTGGCCTGAAAACGGCTGAAGTCGGCGCGCACTCCCTGCAGGCGACTGCGCAGGGTACGCGCTTCGTACTCGATACGCCGGTCGACGATGCGGTGGTCGATTTGCAGGTGCCCGGTGTGCATAACGTGCGCAATGCACTGGCTGCTGCTGCCGTTGCGCTGGAATTGCGCGTACCGATGGAAACGATCGCATTGGGGCTGGAAGCCTATCGGGGCGTCAAGGGAAGGCTGGAGATCAAGCAGGCTTTCAATGGTGCCACCCTGATCGATGATACCTACAACGCCAATCCGGATTCGATGCGTGCGGCGATTGATGTCCTGATGGCGCGTGACGGGAAATCGATTCTGGTGCTGGGCGACATGGGCGAGGTTGGTAATGAATCCGCGCAGCGCCATGCCGAAATCGGCGCCTACGCCAAGCAAAAAGGGGTAGGTAGCCTCTTCGTGCTGGGTGATGCCATGAAGCATGCCGCACAAACCGGGGGCGGTCGGCATTTTGATTCCGTGGAGGAACTGGTTGCAGCCGTGCGGGCAGTCCTGGCACCGGAGATGACGGTGCTGGTCAAGGGGTCGCGTTTCATGCAGATGGAACGTGTGGTGAAAGCGCTGCAGGAACAGGGAAACTGAAATGCTGTTGATCCTGACGAATTGGCTGGGCGAATCGGTTCGAGCCTTCAATGTATTCAATTATCTGTCGCTGCGTGCCGTACTGGCGACGATCACGGCATTGGTGATTTCCTGGCTGTTGGGCCCGTGGGTGATCCGCAAGCTCACCGAGATGAAGGTGGGCCAGGCCGTGCGCAATGATGGCCCGCAGACGCATCTGGTCAAGGCCGGTACACCCACGATGGGCGGCACGCTGATCCTGCTGGCTATCGGTCTGACTACCCTGCTGTGGGGTGATCTGGGCAACCGTTTCATCTGGCTGGTGCTGATCGTGACGATGGCCACCGGCGTGATCGGTTTTGTCGACGATTACAAGAAGGTCGCGCTCAAAAATCCGAAGGGATTGTCTGCCAAGGCCAAGATGATCGGGCAGTCGGTTATCGCGATTGGCGCCGGCCTGTTTCTGGTCAGCACTGGCGGTAACCTGCCCGAGCATACCGGTTTCATCATTCCGTTCTACAAGCAGATCCTGTATCCGTTCGGGGCAATCGGTTTTTGCATCCTGACCTACCTGGTCATTGTCGGTACCAGCAACGCCGTGAACCTGACCGACGGTCTGGATGGTCTGGCGATCATGCCCACCGTGTTGATTTCCGGCGCTTTTTGCATCTTCGCCTATGTTGCCGGCCATGCCGTGTTCTCGCGTTATCTCGGTGTGCCTTATGTGCCGGGCGCGGGTGAGCTGGTGGTGTTCTGTGCGGCGATGGTTGGTGCCGGTCTGGGATTCTTGTGGTTCAACGCCTATCCGGCCGAAGTCTTCATGGGCGATGTCGGCGCTCTGGCCTTGGGCGCCGGGCTTGGCACCGTGGCGGTAATCGTTCGCCAGGAAATCGTGCTGTTCATCATGGGTGGCGTGTTCGTGGTCGAAGCGCTGTCGGTGATGATCCAAGTCGCGAGCTTCAAGCTGACCGGCAAGCGCGTGTTCAGGATGGCGCCGCTGCATCACCACTATGAACTCAAGGGCTGGAAGGAAACGCAGGTGGTGGTCCGTTTCTGGATCATCACCATGTTGCTGGTGCTGGCGGGCCTCGCCACGCTGAAACTGCGGTAAAGAGAAGATGGAACTCAAAGGCAAACATTGCATCGTCGTCGGTCTCGGTGACACCGGGTTTTCCGCTGCCAAATGGCTGGCGAGGCAGGGTGCGTGCGTCACCGTTGCCGATAGTCGCGCCGTACCGCCGAATCTCGATGCCCTGAAAACCGCTCTGCCGCAGGTCGAATTGCGCCTGGGCGCTTTCAGTGCGTCCACATTCGCCGATGCCGATCTGCTGGTAGTCAGCCCCGGCGTGGCGCTGGCAACGAAGGAAATTGCCGGTGCGATTGCCGGTGGTATCCCGGCAGTGGGCGATGTCGAGCTGCTGGCGCAAGCCATCGCCGGCAAAGGCTGCAAGATGATTGCCATTACCGGTGCCAATGGCAAATCCACCGTCACTTCCATGGTCGGGGCGATGTGTGCTGCTGCGGGATTGAAAACCGAAGTTGCCGGCAATATCGGCCTGCCTGTACTGGATGCACTGGGCAACTGGCAGGACAAGGGCGAGCTGCCCGACGTCTGGGTGCTGGAGCTTTCCAGCTTCCAGCTTGAAACCACGTCGAGCCTCATGCCGGATTCCGCCGCAGTACTCAATGTGACCGAGGATCATCTCGATCGTTACGATGGCAGCATGCAGAAGTATGCAGCGGCCAAGGCACGCATTTTTGCCGGCCATGGCGTACAGGTGCTCAATCGCGAGGATGCCTGGTGCCGCGACATGGCACTGGCGGGGCGTGATGTGGTCTGGTTTGGTATCGATGCGCCATCTGCCGCCGGTGAGTATGGCCTGGTTGCCGTCGACGACGATTTCAGCTTGCGCTGCGGCGAGGAAGAGCTGATGCGTGCCAGCGAGCTGCCACTGGCTGGCCTGCACAATGCAGCCAATGCGCTGGCTGCGCTGGCCTTGTGCCGTGCCATCGGCCTGAGTGCCGCACCACTGGTGAGTGCGCTCAAGACGTTCAAGGGCTTGCCGCACCGGGTCGAGTTCGTCGCCGAGGTGAATGGCGTGCGCTACTACGACGATTCCAAGGGCACCAATGTTGGCGCTACCGAGGCGGCGCTCAAGGGCATGACCCGGCCGGTGATCCTGATCGCCGGCGGCGATGGCAAGGGTCAGGATTTTGGTCCGCTCAAAGTTGCCTGCGAGCGCATCTGCCGCGCGGTAATCCTGATTGGCCGCGATGCGCCGCAAATCGCCGAGGTATTGAACGAGGCAACTTCCGCGTTCCTGCCCGAAGGTGACGAGGAAGAGAATTTCCTGCCGGTGTTGCAAGTGCCGACGCTGGAAATGGCCGTGATGATGGCGGCGAACTTTGCCGAGCCTGGCGATGTGGTGCTGCTCTCGCCCGCCTGCGCCAGCTGGGACATGTTCCGCAATTATGCGCACCGTGCCCAGGTATTCATCGATAGCGTAAAGGCGCTGCCGCAATGAAACAGATGCTCTATCAGGCCATGAAACGGGCCCGCCCCAGCATGAGCGCTTATGACGAAGCGCTCTTGTGGTGCGTGCTGTTGCTGGTTTCGGTAGGGCTGGTGATGGTGTATTCCGCTTCGATCGCCATGGCGGAAGTCGACAAGGATACCGGTTTCCGTTCGACTTACTTCCTGGTCCGGCATGCTATTTTCCTGTTGATCGGCATCAGCGCGGCGGCTGCGGTATTCAATATTCCGACGACGTTCTGGCAGCAATACGCGCCCAAGCTCTTTATCGTTGGCGTGGTCATGCTGCTGCTGGTGCTGATCCCGGGCATTGGCCGCGAAGTCAACGGCAGTCGGCGCTGGTTGTCACTGGTTGTGATCAACCTGCAGCCTTCCGAGCTGATGAAGTTCTTTGCCGTGCTGTATGCCGCGGACTACACCGTACGCAAGGCAGGCAGCATGGCTGCCAGTTTTATCGAAAGCTTCACCAAGGTACTGCTGCCGATGGGCATCGTCATGGCGGTGGTCGGTAGTTTGCTGCTGCTGGAACCGGATTTTGGCGCATTTGCCGTGATCACGGCGATTGCCATGGGCTTGCTGTTCCTGGGGGGCTTCAACTGGCGCCTGTTTGCCGGCCTGATCGTATTCCTGGGCGTGGCTTTTGTCGGGCTGGTGGTGAGCTCCCCGTACCGCATGCAACGCGTGCTGGGCTTCCTTGATCCGTGGCAAGACCCGTACGGCAAGGGCTACCAGCTTTCACATTCGCTGATCGCGTTTGGTCGTGGCGAGTGGAATGGTGTGGGCCTCGGTGCCAGCGTCGAGAAACTCTCCTACCTGCCCGAAGCGCATACCGACTTCCTGATGGCCATCATCGCCGAGGAGCTGGGCCTGATGGGTGTCAGTGTGGTGGTGGCCCTGTTTGCCTTCCTGGTGAGCCGCGCCTTTCAGGTCGGGATTCAGGCCGCCAAGCTCGAGCGCCTGTTCCAGGCCCTGGTGGCACAGGGCATTGCGATCTGGCTGGGCGTGCAATCGTTCATCAATATCGGCGTGAACATGGGCTTGCTGCCGACCAAGGGACTGACCTTGCCGCTGCTGTCATTCGGCGGCTCGGGCATTGTTGCCAACTTGCTGGCAATCGGCGTGCTGTTGCGTATCGATTATGAAAACCGTCAGCTGATCCGGGGGGTACGCCGATGAGCCAGCGTACGCTTCTGGTCATGGCCGGTGGTACCGGCGGCCACATTTTCCCGGCACTGGCCGTGGCCAATGCCTTGCGTGACAAGGGCTGGAGCGTGGTGTGGCTGGGCGCGGCAGATCGCATGGAAACCCGCATCGTGCCCCAGGCTGGCATTACGCTGGAAACCCTGCAGATCAGCGGCGTACGCGGCAAGGGTGTATTGACCAAACTGGTACAACCCTGGGTGCAGCTGAAAGCACTGCTGGGTGCCTTGCGTGTGATCTTCAAATATCGCCCGGATGTGGCGATCGGCTTTGGCGGGTTCACCGGCTTCCCCGGTGGACTGGCTATGCGACTGCTGTGGCTGCCGCTGGTGATCCACGAGCAGAATTCCGTGGCTGGATTGACCAACCGGGTGCTCGCCAAAATCGCCAACCGCGTGCTGTTTGCGTTTCCGTCAGCTTTCCCGGGGTGTGAAGGTTGTGTGGGGAACCCGGTTCGTAAGGAAATCACGCTGGTGGAGGCACCGCAAGCACGTTTTGCTGCGCGCACCGGGCCGCTGCGCCTGCTGGTTGTCGGTGGCAGCCTGGGCGCGCAGGTGTTCAACGAGGAAGTACCCAAGGCGCTGGCGCAACTGGCGCCGGAGCTGCGACCGGCGGTGGTGCATCAGGCTGGAGAAAAACACATTCAAGCCTTGCGTGAGAATTACGAAAAGGCGGGCGTTGTGGCAGAATGCGCGCCTTTTATCGCTGACATGGCCCAAGCCTACGCCGAGGCGGATCTGGTGGTGTGCCGTGCTGGCGCGTTGACCGTGGCAGAGCTCGCATGTGTTGGCGCAGCAGCGGTACTGGTGCCGTTTCCGCATGCAGTGGACGACCACCAGACTGGCAATGCGCGTTATTTGTCCGAAGCCGGGGCTGGCATTCTGATCGGACAAAAAGAATTCAATGCGGAAAAACTGGCCGAGCTGCTGCAAGGCATGAACCGGGAGCGTTGCCTGGAAATGGCTATCAAGGCGCGGGCACTGGCCAAGCCGCAAGCCACGGAAAGCGTGGTCAGGGTGATCGAGGAATTGGGAATGTGAACCAGTGAACGTGTGAACAAGTGAGAAATGTCTGCCAGACACGTTCACTTGTTCACTTGTTCACGCCTTCACCGGAAAAAAGATGAAACACAAAGTCAAACATATTCATTTTGTCGGGATCGGCGGCGTCGGCATGAGCGGTATTGCCGAGGTGCTGCTGAATCTTGGCTTTGAAGTCAGCGGTTCCGATCTGGGCAGCAATGCGACGACCCAGCGACTGGCCGCGGCTGGTGCGCATGTCGCAGTGGGGCATGCGGCCGAGCATATTGCTGCAGCCGATGTGGTGGTGATTTCGAGCGCTGTGAAAGCCGATAACCCGGAAGTGCTGGCCGCGCGCGCGAAGAAAATCCCGGTGGTGCCACGCGCCCAGATGCTGGCAGAACTGATGCGCTTCAAGCAGGGTATTGCGATTGCCGGTACGCATGGCAAGACCACGACGACCAGCCTGACCGCGAGCATTCTCGAAGCCGCCGGGCTGGATCCAACCTTCGTGATCGGCGGCAAGCTGCATGCCGCTGGTTCAAATGCCCGTCTGGGCAGTGGCGAATTCCTGGTGGCTGAAGCTGACGAATCGGATGCCTCGTTTCTGCTGCTGTCGCCAATCGTTTCCGTGGTCACGAATATTGATGCCGATCACATGGATACCTATGGCCATGATTTCGAAAGGCTCAAGGGGGCCTTTGTCGAGTTTCTGCAGCACCTGCCGTTCTATGGCCGGGCGGTCCTGTGCATCGACGATCCGCATGTGCGTGCCATTCTGCCTCAGGTGACATCACCGGTGACAACCTACGGCGTGAGCGAGGATGCAATGCTGCGCGCCGAAAACATCCGGGCCGAAGGCGGGCGCATGCTGTTCGATGCCGTATGGGACAACGGTGAGCAAAAACGCATTGCCATCACGCTCAATACCCCCGGGCATCACAACGTACTCAATGCCCTGGCTGCCATCGCGGTCGGGCTCGAAGTCGGCGCCAGCGATAGCGCGATCCAGCAGGCATTGGCCGAATTTGCCGGCGTTGGTCGCCGCTTCCAGCGCTATGGCGAAGTGGCCTTGCCGGCAGGCGGCAGCCTCACGCTGGTGGATGATTATGGCCATCACCCGGTCGAAATGGCGGCTACGCTCGCTGCTGCCAGGGGAGCGTTTCCCGGTCGCCGCCTGTTGCTGGCATTCCAGCCGCATCGCTATACCCGCACGCGCGATTGCTTCGAGGATTTCGTGAAAGTGCTTTCCACTGTCGATGGCCTCTTGCTGGCGGAAGTCTATGCCGCAGGCGAAGCGCCGATCGTGGCGGCAGATGGCCGTTCGCTGGCGCGTGCCGTGCGTGTGACCGGCAAGGTGGAGCCGATATTTGTCGAGGATATTGCCAGCATGCCCCAAGCCATTCTGGCTGCGGCGCAGGATGGCGATGTGGTGTTGACGATGGGAGCAGGCTCGATCGGTGCTGTTCCGGGAAAGTTGGTGCAAGCATGACCAAGCAATACGGCAAGGTTGCAGTCCTGATGGGTGGCACGTCATCCGAGCGCGAAATTTCGCTGATGAGTGGTGCTGGTGTGCTGGAAGCGCTCACGTCGCGCGGGGTGGATGCCCACCGCTTCGATCCGGCAGAAAAACCGCTGCAGGCACTCAAGGATGAAGGTTTCGACCGCGTGTTCCTGATCCTGCATGGCCCGTTCGGCGAGGACGGCACGGTGCAGGGTGCACTGGAGGTGCTTGGCATTCCTTATACCGGCTGCGGCGTAATGGCTTCGGCCATCGGCATGGACAAACTGCGCACCAAGCTGGTGTGGAAGGCACTGGATCTGCCTATTCCCGATTTTGTGTTGCTGCATGCAGACAGTAACTGGAATGCCGTGGTGGAACGCCTGGGCCTGCCCTTGTTCGTCAAGCCGGCGTGCGAAGGCTCCAGCGTCGGTGTCATCAAGGTCAAGACGGTTGCCGAGCTTGCTGCTGCCTATGCCGAGGCCAGCAAGTTCGACGATGTGGTGCTGGCCGAACAGTTTATCGGTGGTGGCGAATACACCGCAGCCGTGCTTGATGGCGTGGTGCTGCCGGCTATCAAGATCGAACCGGCAACCGAATTCTACGACTTCGATGCCAAGTATTTCCGCGATGACACAGTGTATCGCTGCCCGTGCGGCCTGCCTGCCGAACTGGAAGCGCAGATTGCCGTTTATGTGAAAAAAGCGTTCTGGGCGATCGGGGGCAGAAGCTGGGGACGGGTGGATTTCCTGATGGATACCGCCGGCAAGCCCTATCTGCTGGAAGTGAATACCGCTCCAGGCATGACTAGCCACAGCCTGTTCCCGATGGCCGCCCGCCAGCGTGGCATGAGCTACGAGGACCTGGTGCTGCGGATTCTGGATACGACGCTCGGTAGTGAGGGGTAAGCGTGAGTGTTTTTTCCTCTCGGGTGCGCGTTATGAGCGGCTTGCAGGCAAGGAGTCAGCAGCACAGCGACCGGAATGGACAAGTAGTCCATGAGGATCGCGAGCAGCGCCCGATGCCGCATGCAGGACGCGCAATAGCGCAGGCGGGAGGAAAAAATGTGGGATAAGCCGCAACTGCTGACTTGGCTCGCCAACCTGCTCACCGGCCTGGCCTTGCTGTTGTTGTTTTATGCAGTGCTGTTTCTGGCGGTTCATTCGCCGCTGTTTCCGATCCGGCGAGTCGCTGTGGAAGGAAACCTCAGCCACATCACCCAGCAGCAGTTGCAGTACGTGGTGAAGAACGAACTGAAGGGAACATTTTTTACGCTCGATCTGGACAAGACGCGCCATGCCTTTGAAAAGCTGCCGTGGATCCGGCGGGTTGAGGTGCGGCGGTACTGGCCGGATCGGCTGGAAGTGAATATCGAAGAGCATGTTGCCGTGGCGCGCTGGGGAAACTTGGCACTGCTCAATAGTTATGGCGAGCGTTTTGATGCGGCCAGCAGCGAACCCCTGCCGACACTGGAAGGCCCGGAGGGTACGGAGAAGACGCTGGTTGAGGGTTATCGCCAGTTTCGCGAGGTGCTGGCACCGCTGGGGCGGCAACCGACCCATGTCTGGTTGTCCGATCGTCGCGCGTGGCGGCTGGAGCTGGACAAGCTGTTGACGGTTGAAATCGGGCGGGATGATACGGTCGAACGCTTGCGCCGGTTTGTGACGGCCTACCCGAATTCGCTCGCACGGCTGGATCAGTCATTCGAGTATGTGGATTTGCGCTATCCGAACGGTTTTGCCGTGCGGATTCCAGGATTCAATCCTGCTGATAACAAGGCAGTACGGCCCGGCGCAGGGGCCGGGAAAACGGCCAGGGCACCGGCCTGACGGATTAACGTGATGCAAGAGATCAAAAAAATGAAAGGGGTAAGCCTGTGACCAAGGACAGCAAAAACCTCGTAGTCGGGCTGGATATCGGCACCTCCAAGGTGGTGGTGGTGGTGGCCGAAATCCAGGAAGACGACAGCCTGAACGTGATCGGGCTGGGGAGCGCACCATCGCGTGGTCTCAAGCGCGGCATGGTGGTCGATATCGAAAAGACCGTGCTGGCCATCCAGACCGCGCTTGGCGATGCCGAGTTGATGGCCGACTGCAAGATCAACGAAGTGATCGCGGGAATTGCCGGCAGTCATGTCAAGGGCATGAACTCGGACGGCATGGTGGCGATCAAGGACCGCGAAGTGACCCAGGCCGATATCGATCGGGTTCTGGAAACGGCGCGCGCCGTGCAGATTCCTGCCGACCATGAAGTGCTGCATGTCATTCCGCAGGAGTTCGTGATCGATGGCCAAGAAGGCGTGAAAGAGCCGCTCGGCATGTCCGGCGTGCGTCTGGAAGTGCGCGTGCATATCGTGTCCGGTGCGGTTTCTGCGGTGCAGAACGTGACCAAGTGCGTGCGTCGCTGCGGACTGGAAATATCCGAGGTGGTGTTGCAGCCACTGGCATCTGCCAATGCCGTGCTGACCGAGGACGAAAAGGAACTCGGCGTGTGCCTGATCGATATCGGTGGCGGCACCACTGACATCGCCATCTTTGCCGGTGGTTCGATCCGCTATACCGCCGTCATCCCGGTCGCAGGCGACCAGATCACCAACGATATCGCCATGGCGCTGCGTACGCCGACAGCAGAAGCCGAAGCGATCAAGATCCAGCATGGTGTGGGGTTGCGCCATCTGACCGATCCGCAGCAGATGATCGAAGTGCCGGGCGTGGGCGAACGCGGATCTCGCAGCATGAGCCGGCATACGCTGGCCGAAGTGATCGAACCTCGCGTGGAAGAGCTTTACAACCTGGCACTGGCCGAAGTGCGTCGCTCGGGCTGGGCCGATCGTTTGTCCAGTGGCGTGGTGATTACGGGTGGTGCAGCCACCATGCCGGGCATGGTCGAGCTGGGCGAGGAAATCTTCCACCAGCCGGTGCGCCTTGGCTTGCCCCGCTATGTCGGCGGCTTGGCCGAGGTGGTGAAGAATCCGCGTTACTCGTCTGCGGTCGGCTTGTTGCTGCTGGCACGCGAGCAGGTCATCAAGAATCCGACGACCCGCAGCAAGCAGGGTGGTGTGAGCGATATTTTGGGCAAGGTTAAATCCTGGTTCCAGAACAATTTCTGAGGAATGCGCTGGGCGCACTCCTCATTTAATAGTGTTTATTCGGGCAACTTGTTTTTACGGGCAAAAGAGGAGAAATGAAAATGGGACTTTCCATTGAACTGCATGAAGTGGCACACCATGTGAACATCAAGGTGATTGGCGTGGGCGGTGCTGGCTGCAATGCCATCAACAACATGATCCAGCATACCCTGCAAGGCGTGCAGTTCATTGCAGCCAATACCGATGCGCAGGTGCTCAAGCATTCCGGCGCCAGCGATGTGATTCAGTTGGGATCCGAGCTGACTCGCGGGTTTGGTGCTGGCTGCGATCCGCAAATCGGCCGCCAGGCTGCGGAAGAAGACCGTGAACGTATCTCCGAATTGATCGATGGTGCTGACCTGCTGTTCATCACTGCCGGCATGGGTGGTGGCACTGGTACCGGTGCAGCGCCGGTGATCGCGCAGGTAGCGCGTGAAAAAGGCATTTTCAGCATCGGTGTGGTGACCAAGCCGGGCCTGGACGAAGGTTCGCGCCAGAAAGTGGCACAAGGCGGCATCGATGAGCTGGCCAGCTATGTCGATTCGATGATTGTGGTTTCCAACGAGAAGCTGGAAGAAGTGCTGGGCGATGATGTGACGCTGGACGAAGCTTTCCGTGCGGCCGACGACGTACTGCGCAGCGCTGTGGCATCCATCGTGGAAGTGATCCAGTATCCCGGCTTCATTAACGTCGACTTTGCCGACGTGAAGAAGGTGATGGAAGAGAAGGGCATGGCCATGATGGGTTCGGCCTATGCTGCCGGTGAAGGCCGTGCCCTGCGCGCGACCGAAGAAGCCATCAGCTGCCCGCTGCTCGACAATATCAACTTCAAGGGGGCACGAGGCGTTTTGCTCAATATCAGCGCAAGTAAAGCAACGCTGCGCAAGAGCGAAATCCGCCATTCGCTGGAGCTTGTGCAATCGCATGTGGCCGAAGATGCTATGGTCAAGTACGGCGTGGTGTATGACGAAGATCTGGGCGACCAGATCCGAGTGACGGTGATCGCCACCGGCCTGGGTTCGCGCGAAGCGACCAAGCCGCAGCTGACCGTGCTGCAAGGCCAGCAACTGCGTACCGGTACCGATAATCTGTCCGGCGTGAATCCGGAGGATTACGACAAGCCGGCAATCTGGCGCAATAACCGCCGCAGTGCATCGGCCAGCAACAGCGAAGCCCGTCCGGTATTGAATAATATCGATATGGACATTCCGGCATTCCTGCGTCGTCAGGCTGACTGAGCGGCCGGTCTGGCGGAGTTGAATCAGCGGGCGCTGCCTTATTGGCATCGCCTATGATCCGGATTGTCACGATCAATCCAGCCTCTTGCCCGTGGCTGGTAAAATGATGGCATTCACCGGAAAGAGATAGCGATCATGTATCTGCAACGCACGCTGAAATCAACGATCCGCGCCACCGGCGTCGGGCTGCACTCGGGCGAGAAGGTTACGCTCGTGCTCAAGCCCGCGCCGGAAAATACCGGAATTGTTTTTCACCGGGTCGATTTGCCCGAATCGGCCCCATTCCGGGTAGAACCTTCGCAAGTGAACGATACGCGTCTCTCCTCGACGCTGGTTCACAATGGTGTGCGTGTCGGCACCATCGAGCATCTGATGTCTGCCTTTGCCGGGCTCGGCCTCGACAATGTGATTGTCGAGGTCGATGCTCCGGAAATGCCGATCATGGATGGCTCGGCCGCACCGTTCATTTATCTGCTGCAATCTGCCGGCATCATTGACCAATCCGCGCCCAAGCGTTTCGTGCGCGTGCTGAAATCCGTTGAAGCCAAGGATGGCGACAAATGGGTGAAGCTGGAGCCGCACGAAGGCTACAAGGTAGCCTTGACCATCGATTTCCAGCATCCGGCTTTTCGCAAATCTTCGCGCCTGATCGAAATCGATTTCGCCAGACAAAATTACATCAGCGAAATCGCCCGGGCGCGTACCTTCGGCTTTATCCAGGAAGTGGAATTCCTGCGCGCCAACGGCCTGGCGCGCGGCGGTACCATGGACAATGCCGTGGTGATCGATGAATACCGCGTACTCAACCCCGGCGGGCTGCGTTTCGAGGACGAGTTCGTTCGGCACAAGGTACTTGATGCCATCGGCGACCTCTATATTCTTGGATATCCGCTGATTGCTGCATTCAGTGGCTATAAGTCCGGCCATGCCCTGAACAACAAGTTGCTGCGTACCCTGCTGGCTGACGAGACCGCATGGGAATATGTGACTTTCGAGGATCGCGCAGCGGTGCCGACCTCGTTTCATGATCTGCCACCGCTGACTATCTGAGGGAACGGCGATGTTCATCGTCATTCGCATCCTGTTTGTGCTGCTGGTGCTGGGTTTTGCCTGGGCTGGTTACAAATATCTCAAGACCCGCGATACCTGGTGGTTGCGGGTGATGCGCTGGCTGTTCAACATCGTCATCATCATTCTGCTGATCATCATGATTGGTCTGTTTGCCGAGCGAATTTTCTGGAACTGACATGCCCCGTTTCTATGTCGATCTGCCGCTCTACAGCGGCGCGCAACTGGAGTTGCCGGAAGGACCTGCACGCCATGTGCAAGTACTGCGTCTGCAGCCGGGTGATGCCATTACGCTGTTCAACGGATTCGGTGGCGAGTATGCCGCTACCGTTCGCCAGATGGGCAAGCGCAATGTTGCGGTTGAAGTTGGCGTGCATGATCCGGTCGAGCGCGAATCGCCGCTGCAGCTGACCATCGTGCAGGCGGTATCGGCTTCCGAGCGTATGGATTACACCATCCAGAAATGTGCCGAGCTGGGTGTGACCACCATTCAGCCGGTGATTTCCGAATATTGTCAGCAGCGCTATGCCGGCGAACGGGCAGAAAAGCGGCTGGAACACTGGCGCGGCGTGGCGATCAGTGCATGCGAGCAGTGTGGCCGCACCCGCGTACCAACGATCCAGCCGATTCAGCGCTTTGAAGATTTTATGGCCGATGTACCGGCTGCTGACCTGAAACTGCTGTTGTCTCCGGATGGGGCAATCCGCCACCATGATCTGCCGGCCATCGCTGTCAGTGCTTTAGCGTTGATCGGCCCGGAAGGCGGCTTCTCGGCGCAGGAGGAGCAGGCTGCCATTGCTGCGGGCTTTACTCCCTTGATACTGGGGCCGCGCGTCTACCGTACCGAAACCGTTGCGCCGGTGATCGCCGCATTGCTGCAATCCCGCTATGGGGATTGGTAGATCGGCGTAGTACCTGCCTTGCCCTTGCCTGTATGGGCGCCTGCCCGGCAAATGTTATAAATCGTCAAAATCGGCAGCCGGGCGCCGTGATGGATAAGCCTCCCGTATAATCTTGGCCAGTTATCTTTTCTGGCCAGATCATGACAAGCCGTACCCTGTATTTCCGAGTCCTGAGTTACTTCCGCCCACATGCCACCATCGCGGTGATTGCCTTGGTCTGTACGGCTGTCGCGGGGGGGGTAGATGCCCTGATGGTGCGCATGCTCAAGGATCTGGTTGATGGTTTTGCCGCCCTGCAGCAGGGAGCACAACCGCTCTACTACATGCCGGCGATTTTCTTCGGGCTGGCCATTGTGCGCATGATCACCAACTATGGCAGTGATTATCTGGGCACCTGGTTGACCAGCCGCGTCCAGCAGCGGGTGCGGCTGGATGCATTTTCCCGTTTGATGCGCATGCCTGTGCGCTTCTATGATCAATCCTCAACCGGCGTATTGCTCTCGCGCATAACCTTCGATACCAGCCAGATGCTGGAAGCCGGCCTGAACGTACTGACCACGGTGATCAAGGATGGCTGCTTGGCAATCGGTTTGCTGGCCACCATGTTCTGGACCGACTGGAGGCTTTCCCTGTTCTGCATCGGTGTGATTCCGGGCGTGGCGATTTCCATCCAGCTGGTTGGCAAACGCCAGCGTCGCCTGGCCCGCGAAACCCAGGATACGATGGGAGAAATGAACCGCATCCTGGATGAAAGCCTTTCCGGACCGCGTATCGTCAAGATTTTTGGCGGGCAAAATTATGAAGTCAACCGCTTTGATGTCGCCAACAATCGGGTGCGTCGCTTGCTGATCAAGCGGGCAGCCTCCAGCAGTATCAATTCCGGCGTCACCCTGTTTCTGATTGCAATTGCAATTGCCGCGATTGTCTACTTTGCCGGCATGCGCGCGCAGGCGGGCGATCTGACTGCCGGTGCATTTATTTCCTTCATGGGCTCCATGCTGCTGTTGCAGCAACCCGTCAAGAGCCTGGCGCGCGTCAATGAACAACTGCACCGCGGTCTGGCTGCAGCAGAAACCGTGTTTGCCATGATGGATCAGCCGATTGAAGATGAAACTGGCAGCATCGAAACCAAGCGGGTAAATGGGCAGATCGAATACCGCAATGTGTTGTTCCGCTATGGTGAGAACAGCGAACGCAAGGCGCTGGATGGTATCAATCTGAATATTGCGCCGGGCGAAACCGTCGCCTTGGTCGGCCCTTCCGGTGGTGGAAAATCCACACTGGTGAACCTTCTGCCCCGCTTTTATGAACCCAGTGCGGGTCAGATCATGCTCGATGGTGTGCCATTGACGGCCTATCGCTTGGAATGCCTGCGCCGGCAGATTGCTTTGGTCAGCCAGGACGTGGTGTTGTTCAACGATACGGTTGCCGCCAATATTGCCTACGGTGCCGGCGAGATCGATATGGAAAAAGTGCGCGCTGCGGCTGAAGCCGCGCATGCGATCGGCTTTATCGAACAGATGCCCAACGGGTTCGAAGAAGAGCTGGGTGAAAACGGCGTGCGGCTATCCGGTGGTCAGCGGCAACGTCTGGCCATCGCCCGCGCACTGTACAAGGATGCGCCGATCCTGATCCTGGACGAGGCAACCAGTGCGCTGGATACCGAATCCGAACGGCAGGTGCAGGCGGCCCTGGATGTTCTGATGCAAGGACGCACTACATTGGTCATCGCGCATCGGCTTTCCACCATCGAGAATGCCGACCGGATCGTGGTGCTGCAGCACGGGAAAATTGTTGAAACAGGCAGCCATGCAGAATTGCTGGCACGCAATGGCCTGTATACCCGCATGCATGCCGTGCAATTTGCAGAGGCAGGTCATGAATAACCCCGATCGCATTGAATCGCTCAGCGTCATTCTTATTACAAAGAATGCAGCACGCTATCTGGATGAATGTCTGCGGTCTGTAGCTTGGGCTGGCCAGATTGTTGTTGTCGATTCGGGCAGTACGGATGCCACGCTCGAAATTGCCAGCAAGCATGGCGCCGAAATTGTAAAAACAGAGGACTGGCCAGGCTTTGGGCCACAAAAAAATCGTGCACTGGATAGAGCCACTGGGGAATGGGTGCTATCGATTGACGCGGATGAAGTGGTGACACCGGAGCTGGCAACAGCCATCCGTGCAGCCATCAGCAACCCTGACCAGGATGCCTGGGAAATTTCGCGCCTGTCTTCCTTCTGTGGCCAGTGGATTCACCATTCCGGCTGGCAGCCTGACTGGATTGTCCGGCTGTTCCGCCGTGGCCGTGCCAGATTTTCCGATCACCTTGTCCATGAAAGCATTCTGGTGCCATCAGCCAGCATTGGCCGGCTGAGCGGTAAATTGCTGCATTATTCATATACCGATTTTGAAGAGGTCCTGGCCAAGGCCAACCACTATTCTTCACTGGCTGCTGCAATGCGGCTGGACCGGGGAGAAAAAGGCGGGCTGACCAAGGCTTTGGCAAAAGGATTCTGGACATTTTTCCGAACCTATATTCTGCGTGCCGGTTTTATGGATGGCCGGATGGGCTTGGTGCTGGCGATATACAATGCAGAAACGACCTATTATCGCTATCTGAAAATCATGCTTGGCCGAAATTGATTTCTTGATTTTCGCCAATCAAATATTTACCAATTAAAGTTCTTCCAGAATGCATCTCTATGACAAAACATGACTACGCCATTACCTTTGCCTGTTATAACCAGATCGAATATACCAAGCAATGCATAGATAGCCTGGTAAAGACCGGCGTGGACCTCGCCCGGGTCATTGCCGTGGATAATGGATCTGTTGACGGGACCCAGGATTATCTGAAATCCCTGCCCTTGGGAGAAGTGATCCTCAATCAGGGTAATCTGGGGTGTGGTGTTGCCTGGAATCAGGGCGCACTGGCGCTGCAGGCGGAATGGACCATTGTCATGAACAATGATGTGGTGTGTACGCAGGGCTGGTTGGATGGGCTGATCGACACCGCAGAGCAGCATGGTTTGAAAGTGATATCACCAGCGATGGTAGAAGGTCCGCTCGATTATGATCTGGATGTATTCACCGTCGATGCCTTGAAGCGAGTGGGAAGTGTACTGCGGCCAGGCCGCCCACATGCCGTATGCATGGCCATACACAAGTCTGTCTGGATGGACGTCGGCTATTTCCTTGCCATCCCGCGGTTATTCGGACTGGAAGATGCCGTTTTCTTCAAGCAGTTGAAGGAAGCACAAGTACCAACCGCCACCACAGGAGCATCGTGGCTGCATCATTATGGGTCCGTTACCCAGTCTGCCATGAAAGCCGAACAGCGCTTATCTGCCAAAGCGGGGCTGGGAGACAAAGAGCTTTACCGTCAATTGATGGGACGTTCGTGGTTGCAACGGAAGCTGGATCGTCTGTCCAGAAAAAAACGCGAAGATCAGGATAGGCGAGCTGAATTAAGTGCGTGCGGAATGACACTCTTGGGTCAGCGCAAAGATGGTAATTTTATTTGGCGCTGATATGGATCAGCCCGAATTTTTAGGTTTTTGAGTGGTTTTATGCCAAAAGTAAGTATTCTTATCCCGACGTATAATTATGCGCGCTTTATTTCTGAGGCGCTGGATTCAATATTACTCCAAACATATCAAGATTTTGAGGTGATTATCAGTGATGATGCATCGACCGATAATACTCAAGAAGTTGTTGCGCCTTACCTGGTCAAGGATTCCAGAATCAAGTATGTTCGGCATGAAAATAATCTTGGTATGGTGCAAAACTGGAACTGGACTTTAAAGCAGGCGGATGGCGAGTACGTCCATTTTTTGTTTGCGGATGATAAATTTCTGGATGTCACGGCCCTGTCGC
The DNA here is from genome assembly GCF_055810895.1 of Formivibrio sp. oc-25. NCBI lineage: Bacteria > Pseudomonadati > Pseudomonadota > Betaproteobacteria > Neisseriales > Chitinibacteraceae > Formivibrio > Formivibrio sp. oc-25. Next base: position 104,951 of record NZ_JBVVOL010000002.1, read on the forward strand.
AATTCGTGGATGCTTTGGATAGAAATCCGCATGTGTCCATAGTGGCCTCAGCAAGATATGCAATTGATTTAAACTCAATTCCTGTTGGTGTGCTTGATGGTATAGGGCGTGATGGCGTAATTTCTGGTGATGATGTTGTCAGGGTATGTTTAATTAAAGATCAAAATCTTGTTGGAGAGCCTTCTGTTTCTATGTTTAGAAAGGCCTTGGCTATACGAGGCTTTGATGAGACGTATCGACAGTTGGTCGATCTTGAGATGTGGTTTTATTTGTGTTCGATTGGTTGCCTTTTTTATATAAATAAACCTTTATGTGGTTTTCGGTGCCATCCCGATCAGCAGACTGCTATAAATAACAAGTCCGGAAGAACCTATGGTGAGGGTATGAGAATATTTCGGGATTATTTTTCTCTGGCTTGGGGTGGTGGATGTTATAGGTTCGGTTTTTATATGGCTATTTTTGTTCGTAGAAAAAATATTAAGAAAAAAATTTCTTCAGATCCTGAGTTGAAATTCCATTTAAATTTTTTAGATGAAAATTTACCTCTTGGGTGGCTATTTTTTTGTTGGGCTTGGTATAGAGTGTGTCGCCCTTTTTATAATTTAAAAAGGTCCGTCTTGAAGAGAATTAATGTGATTTAATTGGTGATGGATGGGCTTTGTCCCGGTTTTTTTGGTCATAGAGGTAAGTGGTATTTCCAGTCGGCTGCTAAAGTTATTCTGGGCGTTCTTGATGGAGTCCGAGGGGCTTGATTTGGTGTTTCAAGTCCTTGTGTAATAATTGTTCGTAGTTTTTCCAACAGGCCCCCTGTTTGATTTTTCTGTGCTTGATTCAAGTTGTGTCTTGCAAAATGCAAGCAGAGAATGTGGATTCTGTTAGGTTTTTTTTGTGATTTTTGCTAATCTTTTATTGATTGTGTTTCTTGTTTTTAATTTTTTCCTTTTATAGAAGGATATAAATCTTTCTATTACTTGTGATGTGATGCTTTGGTCTTTTGTTTTCCAGTAATTTATTGATAGTGTTTCAAAGTTAGAAATTAAATTGTAAATTACTGATGCGTTACTTCTTGAGTCAAAGTATCTTATTTTTATGTCCGTGTTTAGTTTGTCCTCTGTGGTTATTTCTGTTAATTCTTCGATGTTTTTGACTGAGTATGCCCGATTGATGTAGTCGTTAAAGTTGATATTTCCTTTTTTTTCCTTTATGTGGTTATATTCTGTGCGCCAGTGTATTGCCATGGGGCTTGGTTCATTTAAGAAGTTTTTATTTCTGATAAGCATGGCCTGCGAGCCAATAATTATCTTGTTTAGGTAGTGTGTGATGCCTCTGTATGGGAAGTGCGCTACCCATATGTCTGATGGTTTTTCTTTTTTCTTAAAAGGCCCCTGCCATAGGTGGTGGTTGCCTTGCTCTAATGTGTAATTGGTGAAGTCGTTTTTATCGTGATGAAAAAAAACTTTGCCTGCGACGTTTTTTTCTATGAATCGTCGGGTCATGGAAGATGTTATATCTGCGCTTATTTCGTTGGTGGTGACCGCATAGTCATAACGCTCTAGATGATAAGTGTCGCCTGGTTGGCTTCCCTCTAGAAATTCTGTATTGTTAATTACGATTAATTCGTCGGCGTCTAGTGCGAAAAATAAATCAAATTCTTGTAATTTGGATATTTTACGATATGCATTTGTGGTTATTTCTGATTGCAGGTGTGCGAGGGTTTTGTCTTCCCATAGCGTAATTTTTAGCCCTTCTTTTATGAGAAGGTTGATTATTTCTCTGGTCCCGTCACTGGAGTTGTTGTCTGTAATGTAGAGGTGGTCAATAAATTTCAAATTGTGCCGGATAAATGTCTCGATGATATCCTCTTCATTCTTTACCATTGAAAAGCCAACGCAAATTTTATTTCTGATCATGATGGATGTGTGGTTTATATTTGTTTAATGGTTTGACTTGTATGGGTCGCGTTTTTATTTCTTGTAAAGCATTAGCTTATCTAGTACGTGTTGGCTATCAATGTTTTTCAAATATCTTTCGGAGGTTGTGGCATCCACTTCCCACGGCGCAATCAGCGGCCCATAGTCTGCAGCACTTACAATAATCGCCTTGTCTGACCACGGCCGCCAGGTTTCGATAATCGTTGGACCAAATAGCGCTACTGTGGGCGTTTGCAGGGCTGCGGCCATATGCATCGGCACAGAATCGACACCGATGAACAGTTTGGCTTTGGCGATGGCGGCTGCCAGTGCCGGCAGGGTAAGTTGACCGGCCAAAGAAGTGATGTTTGTGTGATTGGCGAGCTGCATGATGTTTTTTACCATGGCCAATTCGCGCTCATCTGGCGCTGCGGTCAGAACAATCTTGTGGCCCTGGTTGGCCAAGTGGGCAACCACTTCGGCAAAGCGTTCGTCCTCCCAGCATTTGTAAAACCAGCGAGATCCCGGATGCACCAGAATATAGTCGTCACCCACTCCTGCATCCTGTAGCTTTCGCATGGCCAGCACCTGATCCGCCTGCGTAAAAGCCATTTGGCAGCGCACGGCAGCGGGCAAAACGCGCACGCCTAGTGCTTCCAGTTGGCTCAGGTTCTGCATGATCCGGTGACCTTTGTCGGGAATGGGTAGCCTGATTGGGAAGGCTAGGCGCCAGACCGGATTATCCCGTTTCGGATAGGAATAGCTGACGCGCACAGGAGCACGGCTTGCCAGTGCCGCCCAGGCACCGGGCCAGCGTTCATTCAAGTGCAGCACCCAATCATAGCGGCGCTGGTATATGCGCTTTAACAGTTTCAGGTTGGCCATCAGGCGCGCAAGCCCCCGTCCCGCTTCTTTGCTGCGCGGGAGGTGCCAAATATGGCTTAAATCCGGATGCGCTTTGATCATGGGCGCAGTTTCTGCAAAAACCAGTACGTCTACTTCCACTCCGGGGAATTGTTCTTTCAATGCTGAAAACATCGGCGTGGTCAATAAGACATCGCCATGATGCTGGAGTTGAATGATCAAGACTCGGCGTGGTGCGGAAGGCTTTTGCATGGTTGTCCGTTAAGGTTATTGCAGGCGCAATAGTACTATTGATACTGGCGCTGGGCCACGCCCGCTATCGCGGTATAATCGATTCTCTCTAGCCGGTTAACCCAGTATCTTTTCAGACCGCATGACCCGGTTTGTTTGTGGATCAAGCAGGCGGACTGGCTCGCCTGATCCGGAATCCTACAAGTGAGTGAAATGTCAGAATTGCCCTCTTCCAACAGTGTCGGCATCGTCACCCCCAAAAAAGCCGTTTTCGAGCAGCCGATCACGCTGGCCTGCGGCGTGACCTTGCCGCGCTATGAACTGGTCTACGAGACCTACGGCACGCTCAATGCCGATAAATCCAATGCCATCTTGATCTGCCATGCCTTGTCTGGCCACCATCATGTGGCGGGCAAGTACAGCGAAACCGACAAGGCCGCAGGCTGGTGGGACAACATGATCGGGCCGGGCAAGCCGATCGATACCAACCGCTTCTTCGTAATCGGCTTGAATAATCTGGGGGGCTGCCACGGTTCTACCGGGCCTTCCACCATCAATCCGGAAACCGGCAAGCCGTTCGGCTCCACTTTCCCGCTGGTGCTGGTGCGTGATTGGGTGGAAACGCAGGCGCGTTTGGCCGATTTGTTGGGTATCGAGAAATTTGCCGCAATTGTCGGCGGCAGTCTGGGTGGGATGCAGGCGCTGCGCTGGACGGTTGCACACCCGGATCGGGTACGTCATGCACTGGTTATCGCCGCCGCACCCAAGCTGACCGCGCAAAATATCGCGTTCAACGATGTGGCACGTCAGGCGATTCTGACCGACCCGGAATTCCACGGCGGGGATTATTACGCGCATGACGTGGTGCCGCGCCGGGGACTGCGCCTGGCGCGCATGCTCGGGCATATCACTTATCTGTCCGATGACGGCATGGGCGAGAAGTTTGGCCGGATTCTGCGCTCTGGCGAATACAAATACGGATTCGATGTCGAGTTCGAAATCGAATCCTACCTGCGCTATCAGGGGGACAAGTTCTCGGGCGCGTTTGATGCCAATACCTATCTGCTGATGACCAAGGCGCTGGATTACTTCGATCCGGCGCGCGATTTTGATGGCGATCTTTCCAAGGCGCTGGCCAGAACCGAAGCGGGTTTCCTGATTGTTTCGTTTACCTCGGACTGGCGTTTCTCGCCGTCGCGTTCGCGCGAGATCGTCAAGGCCTTGCTCGATGCCGGCAAGAAGGTGAGCTATGGCGAAATCGAATCGCGCCACGGCCATGATGCTTTCCTGATGGAAGATCCGCCCTATCATGCGCTGATGCGCTCGTACATGAACCGCGTTGCACAGGAGGTGAACGCATGAAGACTTTGCGTCCCGATTTGCAATGTGTGGCGAGCTGGATTCCTGCCGGTGCTCGTGTGCTGGACTTGGGCTGTGGTGATGGCGAGTTGCTGGCGTGGCTGGCGCGAGCCAAGCAGGTCAAGGGTTATGGTGTCGAGATCGATGTCGACAAGGTGATCGCCTGCGTTGGCAATGGTGTTGATGTCATTCAGTCCGATCTGGAATCCGGTTTGGCGACTTTTGAATCAAACAGTTTCGATTTCGTGGTGTTGTCGCTGACAGTGCAGGCCATGCGCAATGTCGAAAGCATCCTCAAGGAGATGTTGCGCGTCGGCAAGACGGGTATCGTAACGTTCCCGAATTTCGGTTACTGGGAAAACCGCTGGCAGTTGCTGCTGGGCCGCATGCCGGTATCCGAGACGATTCCGTACGAGTGGTACAACACGCCGAATATCCACCTGTGTACGCTGGGTGACTTTGATCGCCTGCTGGGCAAGCTCGGTATGCAGATCGAGGAGCAGCAAGTGATGCATCAGGGGGAGAAAGTGGAATTCATGCCGAACCTGCTCGGCAGTCTGGCATTGGTGAAATTCGGCCAGCGCTGATTGGCCGGCTAAAACGAACAAAGCCCGCAGTTGCGGGCTTTGTTTTGGGTGGCGAGGAAATCAGGCTTTGCCGGAGATGATCTTGTACTTGGCCATCAGCTCTTCGCGGCTTTCCTTGTGTGCCGGGTTGAGTGGAATGCAGTCTACCGGGCAGACCTGCTGGCATTGCGGTTCATCGTAGTGGCCCACGCATTCGGTGCACAGATCCGGGTTGATTTCATAGATTTCTTCGCCTTGCGAAATGGCGCCGTTCGGGCATTCCGGTTCGCAAACGTCGCAGTTGATGCATTCGTCGGTAATCATCAGGGCCATGGCGGCAATTCCTTAGCAATTAACTCGGGTATTTGGTTTGGCGAGGATTTTCCCATGATTGCACGCACAATATCAAGCGTAAGCATGTCACCTATTGTGCGGTTTCCGACCGGCGCAGCAAGCCATAGTGAACCTGGCCAGCCTTGCCTTCCTTGATGATTTCCCAGCCATCCAGCGCCGGCCAATGGGCGCATTCGGCGTAGACCAGCGCATCGGCATTCAATATGCGCGGCATGTGCTGCAGCGCCTGGGCCAGCAGATCGGATGCGAAAGGCGGATCAAGAAAAACCAGATCAAAGTGTTCACTCGTTTGCGCCAGAAAACGCATGGCATCGCTCCAGACGATTTCCAGGTTGCTTGCCTGCAACGTGGTTTGGTTGGCGCGTAGTGCCTCGAGCGCCGGTTTTGCGGTTTCCACGGCCATGACTTTGCGTGCGTTGCGCGATGCCGCTTCAAATGCCAGTGCTCCGCTGCCGGCGAACAGATCCAGGCAGGTCATGCCGGTACAATCCTGACCCAGCCAGTTGAATAGTGTTTCCCGTACCCGGTCGGGCGTGGGGCGCAGGCCGTCGATTTGCGGAAAACGCAACAATCGGCGTTTCCACTCGCCGCCAATAATGCGAACCTGATTCTTGTGCTGTGCCGACATGCCTGCTCCGCGTTAAAATCCCGTTAATTCCACATTTTAGCCTCTGCGCGCTGGAACCTTTCAAGCATGTTCAATCTGTTTCGCAAGAAATCCGAAGAAAACCCATCCACAACTGCGGCTGACACCACCGCGCCGGTACCTGAAGCAGCAACTGAAGCTGCTGCCGGATTAAGCTGGGCGCAACGCCTCAAAGCCAGCCTAGCCAAAACACGTGACAAGCTGGGCAAGAATCTGGCTGGCCTGTTCGGGGGCGGCAAGATCGATGACGATCTGTACGAAGAGCTGGAAACTGTCCTGCTGACGGCCGACATGGGTGTGGACGCTACGCTGCATCTGTTGGGCGACGTGCGCGAGCGCGTATCGTTGGGCGGGCTCAAGGATGCTTCCGAGCTGCGCGGTGCCTTGCGCGATTCGCTCAATGATCTGATCCAGCCGCTGGAGGTGCCGCTGGAAGTTGGCAGCCATCGCCCCTTCATCCTGATGGTGGCCGGGGTCAATGGTGCGGGCAAGACCACCAGCATCGGCAAACTGGCCAAATATTTTCAGAGCCAGGGCAAAAGTGTGTTGCTGGCGGCGGGCGATACTTTCCGTGCCGCCGCGCGCGAACAACTGGTGATCTGGGGCGAGCGCAACGGCGTACAGGTGATTGCGCAGGAATCGGGGGATTCGGCCTCCGTTGCCTTCGATGCGGTCAATGCTGCCAAGGCACGCGGTGTGGATGTGGTGATTGTCGATACGGCTGGCCGCCTGCCGACCCAGTTGCACCTGATGGAAGAAATCAGGAAAGTGAAACGCGTGGTGCAAAAGGCTGATCCGAGCGGTCCGCACGAGATCATGCTGGTGCTCGATGCCAATACCGGCCAGAACGCACTGGCGCAGGTCAAAGCCTTTGATGATGCGCTGGGCTTGACTGGATTGATCCTGACCAAGCTGGATGGAACGGCCAAGGGCGGTGTGATCGCCGCGATTGCCAAGCAGCGGCCGGTGCCGTTGCGCTTTATCGGTATTGGCGAAGGCATCGATGACCTGCGCCCGTTCAAAGCCAGTGATTATGTGGAGGCCCTTTTCGAATGAATACCTTGCCCACGCTGTTGACATCACATCTGGTGCTGCGCCCCCTGCGCAGCGAAGATGCTGCACAGATTGCACAACTGGCCGGCAATATCCAGGTGGCGCGCAATACTCGCCGCATTCCACATCCATACACCGAGGACATGGCGCGCCAGTTCATCGCCGACCAGCGTTCGGCCTTTAACAAGGGCCAGGAATGGACTTGGGCCATATGCCTGAAAGACGGTTTGACCCTGATCGGGTGCGCTGGCGTGCAGTTCGAGGATGAAATGGGTGGTGAACTCGGCTATTGGCTCGGTGAGCCCTATTGGGGCAAAGGGTACGTTACCGAGGCCGCGCGGGCGATCATTGACCATGTATTCAATACCCGTACTTTGTGGGAACTGAATGCCCGCCATCTTTTCAGCAACCCGGCCAGCGGACGTGTGCTGACCAAGCTGGGCTTCCAGGTCGTTGGTTTCAAGCGCGATACCTGCCGCGAGGCCGGACAGGAAGTGTTGCAGCATCGGCTGCTGCGTGCCGCCTGGGTGGCACAGCCACACGGCGAGAGCTTTGCCTGATACAGGGGAAACCATGATCCAGTTCCAGCAAGTTTCCAAGCGTTATCGCGGCGGATTTGATGCGCTGAAGAATCTGTCGTTCGAGATCCAGACCGGTGAGCTGGTGTTTCTGGCCGGGCATTCCGGGGCTGGCAAGTCGACGATTCTGAAGTTGATCGCCGGTATCGAGCGCCCGACCGGAGGGGCGGTGCTGGTAAATGGCCAGAATATCGGCAGCATGCGCCGTGGCTCGATTCCGTACGTGCGGCGCAATATCGGCCTGATCTTCCAGGATCACAAGATCCTGTTTGACCGCAATGTCTACGATAACGTGCGTCTGCCGCTCGATATCATTGGCTATGACAGCCGCGAGGCCAAGCGCCGCGTGCTGGCGGCGCTCGACAAGGTTGGCTTGGCCGGCAAGGAAAAGCTCAATCCGATTGCGCTCTCCGGCGGCGAGCAGCAGCGCCTGTGCATCGCACGCGCGGTGGTGCACCGTCCGGCATTCCTGCTGGCTGACGAGCCGACAGCCAATCTGGACCGCGACTATGCGCACGATATCCTTGAGCTGTTCAAGTCATTCCATCAGGTTGGCGTGACGCTGGTGATCTCGGCGCATGATGAATCGCTGATGGCCGATTACGGCCGCCGTATCCTGCGCCTGAAACATGGCCAGTTCACTGCCTGAAAGGAACAGGATGAAAAACGGATTCCACCAGCACTGGCTGTCATTCAAGCGAACCCTGGCCGGGATGCTGAAGCGTCCTTTGACTTCAGCGCTGAATCTTCTGGTGATCGCCATCGCCGCTGCCGCGCCGCTTGGCGTCTGGCTGGTTGTGGCAAGCCTATCTGGCGTGGTCTCGACTTTGCCGGTCGAGCCGCAAATCACCGTCTTTATGCGCAGCAGTGCAACGCCCGATGAGCTGGCCGCCTTGCGCGATCTGGCTGGCAAGGATGCCAGAATCGCCTCGCACCGCTACGTTCCGAAAGACGATGCGCTCAAGCAGTTGCAACAGTCTTCCGGCATGGGCGATCTGCTGGCGGGCTTGTCGGAAAATCCCTTGCCTGATGCCATCGTACTGACGGCCAGGGATAACCGGGCGGAAACGCTGGAGGCTTTGCAAAAGGAGCTCGCGGTTGTCGCAGGCGTGGAAGAAGTCCAGCTTGATTCGGCCTGGGCGCGACGCCTGGAAAAGCTCGTTGCGCTCGGCCTGGCGATCTTCCAGGCAGTAGTGGCTTTGCTGGCGGTGGCGCTGGTGTTGATCACCGGCAATACCATCCGCATGCAGATCCTGACGCGCCAGGAGGAAATTGAAGTATCCAAGCTGATTGGCGCAACCGATGCATTCATTCGCCGGCCCTTTATGCATTTTGCACTGGCGCACGGTTTGCTGGGTGGTCTCTTGGCGTGCGGCATTGCCTGGTTGGCATTCTGGCGTCTGAATCCGGAGGTACGCGATCTGGCCGAAGCCTATGGCCAGCAATTCCAGTTGATGTTGCCGGGCTGGCTGGAGCTGCTGGTGGTTTGCGGCGCGGTGGCCGCGCTGTGTCTGGCCGGTGCCTGGCTGGCGGTGCGCCAGCATCTGCGTAAGCTACTGTAGTGCCGGGTAGCATGGTCCTGATAGGGCATGCCTATCGTTCGTATTGGAATAATTGCCGTGCATATCACTCAGCGCTATGGTGCAATGGACCTGTGAACTTTATCCATTTTTAGCACTCTCTAGTGGCGAGTGATAAAATGACGCAGCCGTCATTGTGGGCTGTATGACTAAGGAGGTCTGTATTCATGGGAACCGCGCTTGCCCTACCTGTACTGTCTGGTGGTGACAGCATCGAGAGTTATATCCAGCGCGTCAATGCCATCCCGATGCTTACCGCCGAAGAAGAAATCGAACTGGCCGAGCGTTTGCAAGCCCAGGGTGATGTGGATGCTGCACGCCAACTGGTGTTGTCGCACCTGCGCGTGGTGGTGTCTATTGCGCGTGGTTATTCCGGTTATGGCCTGCCGCAGGCTGATCTGATCCAGGAAGGCAATATCGGCCTGATGAAGGCGGTTAAGCGGTTCGAGCCCAATCGGGGTGTGCGCCTGTTTTCCTTTGCAGTGCACTGGATCAAGGCGGAAATTCACGAATACATCCTGCGCAACTGGCGTCTGGTGCGCGTGGCCACAACCAAGGCACAGCGCAAGCTGTTCTTCAACCTGCGCTCGATGAAAACCGGCTTTGCCGCGCTGACCCACAAGGAAGCCCAGCAGATTGCCGATGACCTTGGTGTGAAGCCGGAAGAAGTGCTGGAAATGGAAGTGCGCATGACCGGCCAGGACGTGGCGTTGATGGCTGACGACAACGATGAGGATGGTCATCAGGCACCGATCGATTGGCTGGCCGATCACGATAACGAACCGACCCAGACCTTGCAGCGGCGCGCGTTTGATTTGCTGCAATCAGAAGGCTTGCAGGATGCTCTGGATAGTCTGGATGACCGCAGCCGCCGTATCGTCGAAACGCGTTGGCTGGCCGAGGAGGGCGAAAGCCTGACCTTGCATGATCTGGCTGCAGAATACAATGTTTCCGCCGAGCGCATTCGCCAGATTGAAGTCAAGGCACTGCAAAAAATGAAGCAGACATTGCTCCCGGCAATGGTCTGATCCTGGTTTGATACACCCAAGCCTCACTTGCACATAAAGACGGCGGGCCGATGAGCCCGCCGCGTTGTTTTCAGCCCTTGGCAGACAAATGCATTTGTCTGACAGCGGCCACCCTCGCTGCCAGCACAGCATCGGCAATCCGGCTTTTATCCAGACAGGCACGGGCAATGGCGCCGGCATCAATACTCGCCGCTGTGGCAAGCATGTCGCGCAGATAGGTGGCCTGAGGGTAGCCTGCATTGGCATAACCCTCTCGTCCTTGCGCATCCGCGCGACAGACCTCGACCAGCCAGGCAAAACGCTCCGGCCGGCGCAAGGCATCGCAGCGCAGAAACAGATCGACCAGCGTATCCGGGCGCAATTCGCGCGAGCGATGAATCAGAATGTGTTCACGGCAGGCCATCAGCGCCAGTTCGCGGCAGTCGACCGGTACGCGCAGTCGTTCGCATAGATCCTGAATCGGCTCGTGTCCGCGCTTGTCGTGCCCGATATGACGCGGCAGCAAGTCCGCAGGCGTGAGCGCCTTGCCAAGATCGTGGCACAGCGCGGCAAAGCGTGCCGCCAGCGGCAAATCCAATCGTGCTGCGGCATCAAGCACCAGCAGGGTATGCTTGCCACTGTCGCCTTCCGGGTGGTAATCCAGGCGCTCCGGCACACCGAACAGTGCGTCGATTTCCGGGGCGATGCGTGCCAGTGCGCCACATTCGCGCAAGACTTCGAACATGCGCGCCGGGGTGGCTTCCATCAGCCCGCGGCTGATTTCCTGCCACATGCGTTCGGGCACCAGATGATCCACCTCGCCATTGGCCACCATGGCCCGCATCAGGTTCAGGGTTTCCGGTGCAACCGAGAACGGAAAGCGTGCGGCAAATCGCGCCAGTCGCAGAATGCGCACAGGGTCTTCGACAAAGGCGGGCGATACATGACGGAAAATGCCGGCAGACAGATCGGCACGGCCATTGAAGGGGTCGATCAGTTGGCCATTTTCATCTTCGGCCATGGCGTTGATGGTCAGGTCTCTCCGCAGAAGATCCTCTTCAAGCGTGACTTCCGGGCTGGCATGCACTACAAAGCCTTTGTAGCCCGGTGCCGATTTGCGCTCGGTGCGTGCAAGTGCATATTCCTCATGCGTCTGCGGGTGCAGGAAGACCGGGAAATCCTTGCCGACTGGCTGGAAGCCCCGGGCAAGCATATCTTCGACACGCGCGCCCACCACGACCCAGTCCGTATCCTGGACAGGCAGTCCCAGCAATTTGTCGCGAACCGCGCCGCCGACGCGATATATACGCATTGATCTTTCCATAGTAAAAAATATGATTTATTTGCTGTTTGTTATAACCGATAGAATCGTATCAATCCATTCACTGCAAGGATGCTGCCATGAAAATTGCCAATGATGTTACCGAATTGATCGGTAATACGCCGCTGGTTCGACTCAACCGCATTACCGAAGGGGTCGGAGCGACGATTGTCGCCAAGCTGGAGTATTTCAATCCTTCCCACAGCGTGAAGGACCGGATCGCAGTAGCCATGATCGATGCGGCAGAGGAAGCTGGCTTGATCAACAAGGATACCGTGATTGTCGAGCCAACCTCCGGTAATACCGGTATTGGCCTCGCCATGGTGGCAGCTGCACGCGGCTACAAGCTGGTATTGACCATGCCGGAAACCATGTCAAAAGAGCGCCGCGCGCTGTTGCGTGGTTATGGTGCCGAGCTGGTGCTTACGCCGGGACCGGAAGGCATGGGCGGTGCGATCGCCAAGGCGAAAGCGCTGGTTGAAGCCAATGCCAATTATTTCATGCCGCAACAGTTCGAAAATCCGGCCAACCCGGAAATCCATCGCAAAACGACTGCCGAGGAATTGTGGCGCGATACCGATGGCCAGATCGATATTCTGGTCGCGGGGGTGGGAACCGGCGGCACAATCACCGGTATCGCCGAGGTCATCAAGGCGCGCAAGCCCTCGTTCAAGGCCGTGGCCGTGGAGCCGGATGCCAGCCCGGTGCTGTCCGGCGGCGCCAAGGGCCCGCATCCGATTCAGGGCATTGGTGCCGGCTTTGTACCGGGGGTGCTCAATACCGCCATTTATGACGAAGTGGTGCGCGTCAAAGCGGATGATGCATTTGCCACGGCGCGTGCATTGGCCACACAGGAAGGCATTCTGTCCGGTATTTCTGCCGGTGCCGCCACCTGGGCAGCGCTGGAGTTGGCCAAGCGACCGGAGAATGCCGGCAAGCTGATCGCGGTGATCATTCCCTCCTTTGGCGAGCGCTATCTGTCTACCAAGTTGTTTGAAGGTTTGCTGGACTGAGTATTCTCTCCGGAGTCTGTCGAATTTTGAAAAGCCTTCTTTGTTAAGCCAGCTTCCCCTCAATGAGGGATGGCAGGGGGGATAAAGCAGAAAGGCTGCGAATGAAACATTCGCAGCCTTTTCCTTGCGTGACAACAAAGCAGATTCGGTGTTATTTGACCGGCAAAAGCTTGTCCAGCCATTTGGCGGCAACCAACCGCTGTTCCAGTGTGCCGCGATACAGCAATTCTTCCAGTTGCCGGCAGGCTTCCTCGTGATTCCCGGACAGGACCACTTGAGCAATATTTTGCAGGAGCGGATCTTGCGAGGAGAAGTCGTCAGTGCTGAGCAGTTTGCTGTTGCTGATCGGGCTGGCAGGCAATTCCAGCGACGGAATGTCAAAGTCGAAGATGGGTGTTTCGCTTCGCTTGGGCAAAGCCGGATCGGCAGGTGAGGGGGGCGGAGCTGCTTCATGGGTTTCGTCCGGTAGACGAAATTCCAGCGTGATATCGAGCATTTCATCTGCCGTACGGGTCGATTCACCCGGCGGTATGGTGTTTTCCACCGAGAAAGGCTGGCTGGAAAAAAGAGGTGCCGGAGATGGGTGGGCATCATCGGCTTGGCCCGCATCCTCATGATAGAGCGGGTTTTCCGGATCAAGGATGCGGCCCTGTGCCTGAACCTGTTGCCAGAGTGATTCGCTCACGAATGATTTACGGAAGGTGCGGGCATGCTGTTCGAAGCCATTACTGTCGCCAGCTTCCTGATGGATGGCAAATAGCTTCATCCACAGTGCCAATGCCGTAGGACGCGTAGCGACTTCCTGACTGAGCAGGTCGATGGCTTGCCGGGTCAGTCCGTGCAGTTGCAACAGCTGAACTTCTTCCAGCACGGTTTCCGGGGCGACGACATCCATACTGGCGTCCGCCCATTCATCCTTGCGTACCAGAGGAGTCGCGGATGCGGCGACTGCTGCGGACGGAGATGTGACGATGACGGGTGACGCCGGGGGCGCCTGTGTTACAACTTCTGGTTCGGCCTGGAGGGGCTCATCCAGCAGGTAGGTCTCCTGGCTTTTGGTGGATCTGAATCGACGCGCCAGCAAACCGGCAGGGATCAGCAGCAAACCCAGCAATCCTGGCCATAACCAGTTGATATCCTGCTCTGGCGTTACGGCCTGTTTTTGCACACTGACAGCCTGCGCGGCAACCTGAGATGCTGCCAGCGTCTGCATGGCCAGCAATTGCTTTTCCAGGCGGGCGATGCGGTCTTTCAATTGCAACAGTTGCGCGCTCTGGTCGTCGGTTTCGATCAGCAGCAGCCGTTCGCGAAGCATGGTTTTTTCGCTGTCGGACAGTTGCACGCTGGTGCGCTGGGCATCAAGCGGTGCGGTCGAAAGTTTCAGGCTGAAATCGCTGGGTACCGTTATAGGCACGGCTGGCTTGGCTGAGGCGGGGTTGCGCGGCTTGGCAGGACGTGCTGACTTGGCCGGAGCTGTGCCGCTAACCCCTGAACGACGCACGGATCTGGGTACAGCCGCAGCTTGCGTGGTTGGCGCCGCCGGCGTAGCTGCCACGGTGGCCGTAACGACGGGTATTCCGGCTGGTGCGGCATAATCCTTTGGATCAAGCAACACGCTGTATTCACGGACAAAGCTGCGCGAGCCTTCTTCCGGACAACGCAGACGAATGGCGATTTTCAGCACCGGCTCCTGTTCGATCTCGTCGCCATGAATGCCAATGATCCCGCCCTGGGAGGTTTCACGGTAATCAAGGCGGGCGCGGCGCAAATTGCGAATCTCGGCGCCTTCCTGGGAGGGGATGAGTTGCAGGCAGGCTGGCGAAATACTTGTGCCGTCTGTTTGTTGCACACTGACCGTAGCAGCGAAGCGCTCGCCAAGTGCCGAACTTACCTGGATGGGGCCTAACGTGGCCGCTGCCGCCCCAGCGGAGCAAAGCAGCAAGCTGGCCGCCGATGGCAGCCATTGCGTCAGGGAACGATAAAGCCGGGTATTCCGCCCGGGGAATGCTGAAACAGGGGCCGACAAGGGCTGCTCCGATCAAATGATATCGAGATGGTCGGTACCAGAGAAAACATCCCGGTTTTTTGATTCCGCGCTTTGCAGCTTGATCTGCAGGCGCAAATCATTGACTGAATCTGCGTTGCGCAGGGCATCTTCGTAGGTGATGCGATCCTGCTCGAACAGTTCGAACAGCGATTGGTCGAAGGTCTGCATGCCGATCTCGCGCGAACGCTTCATGACATCCTTGATCTCCTGTACCTCTCCCTTGAAGATCAGCTCGGAAATCAGCGGCGAGTTTAGCATGACCTCAACCGCAGCAACGCGGCCCTTGCCCGAGCGGTGAGGAATTAAGCGTTGTGAAACAAAGGCTTTCAGGTTTAATGACAAATCCATTAATAGCTGCTGACGCCGCTCTTCCGGGAAGAAGTTGACGATGCGGTCCAGCGCTTGGTTGGTTGAGTTGGCGTGCAGGGTGGCCATGCACAGATGACCGGTCTCGGCAAAGGCGATCGCATAATCCATGGTCTCCCGATCCCGGATTTCGCCGATCAGGATGACGTCCGGTGCCTGGCGCAAGGTGTTTTTCAGCGCGTTCATCCATGAGTCTGTGTCCACTCCGACTTCACGCTGCGTGATAATCGATTTATTGTGCTGGTGGACGTATTCGATCGGATCTTCGATGGTGACGATGTGGTCGTAGGCGTTTTCATTGCGATAGCCAATCATGGCCGCAAGCGATGTCGATTTGCCGGAACCGGTGCCGCCAACAAAGATCACCAGACCGCGTTTGGCCATTGCCACGTCCTTCAGGATGGGTGGCAGACCGAGCTCTTCCAGCTTCGGGATGTTCGAGTTGATGGTACGCAATACCATGCCGATGCGGCCCTGCTGGAAGAACGCATTGACCCGAAATCGGCCCAGGTTGCCCGGGCTGATGGCGAAATTGCATTCCTTGGTGGCCTCGAATTCCTCGGCCTGCCTGTCGTTCATGATGGCGCGCGCCAGCTCCTTGGTGTGCTGGGTGGTCAGGATCTGCCCGGAAACCGGGGTGACCTTGCCATCGATCTTCATGGCCGGGGGAAAATCGGCGGTGATGAAAAGGTCGGATGCATTCTTTGCCCGCATGTGCTTGAGCAAATCCTGCATGAACTTGGCGGCCTGGTCGCGTTCCATGGCTTATCCCTTGAAGTTGTCCGGGTTCGATGCCCGGGTGCGCGCCTCGGCGAGCGAAACGATATTGCGCTGAACCAGGTTTTGCAGGCACTGGTCCAGAGTTTGCATGCCGACAGCCTGCCCGGTCTGGATGGCCGAGTACATCTGCGCAATCTTGTTTTCCCGGATCAGGTTACGGATTGCGGGAATGCCGATCATGATCTCATGCGCCGCGACTCGTCCGGTGCCGTCCTTGGTCTTCAGCAGAGTCTGCGAGATCACTGCGCGCAACGATTCGGACAGCATCGAGCGCACCATTTCCTTTTCCGCAGCCGGAAAGACATCGACCACGCGGTCGATGGTCTTGGCGGCAGAGCTGGTATGCAGGGTGCCAAAGACCAGGTGGCCGGTTTCAGCGGCAGTAAGTGCCAGCCGGATCGTTTCCAGATCGCGCATTTCCCCCACCAGTACCACATCCGGGTCTTCCCGCAGTGCCGAGCGCAAGGCGTTGGAAAAGGACAGGGTATGCGGGCCGACTTCACGCTGGTTGATCAGGCATTTCTTGGATTGATGCACGAATTCGATCGGATCTTCCACCGTGAGAATGTGGCCGTAATCGTTTTCGTTGATGAAGTTGATCATCGCCGCCAGCGTGGTGGATTTGCCCGAGCCGGTTGGCCCGGTCACCAGCACCAGGCCGCGCGGATTCTTGGCGATATCCTGGAATACCCGTGGCGCGTTCAGTTCTTCCAGGGTCAACACCTTGGAAGGAATGGTACGGAAAACCGCGCCGGCACCGCGTTGCTGCACAAAGGCGTTAACCCGGAAACGCGACAGATTGGGGATCTCGAACGAGAAGTCGCACTCCAGCGTATCTTCATACACCTTGCGCTGATGATCGTTCATGATGTCGTACACCATATCGTGTACGTCCTTGTGATCCATTGGCGGCAAGTTGATACGGCGGACATCGCCATGTACCCGGATCATCGGCGGCAAGCCGGCGGACAAGTGCAAGTCGGAGGCTTTGTTCTTTACGGCGAAAGCCAAGAGCTCGGCGATTTCCATCTATAATCTTTCCTTTGGCGGCAGGGTACAAGGTAATCCGGATTCATTATGGCAACGATGTTCTCGGCATGGCAAGGCGTGTTGCAGCGCATTGAAACGGCAGAAATGCATGCTGGGCGCCAGCTGGGCGAAGTTCGGCTGGTGGCGGTGGGCAAGACCTACCCTGCGGCATGTCTGCGTGAGCTTTATAAGCTGGGGCAGCGGGATTTCGGTGAAAACTATGCGCAGGAGTTTGCGCAAAAATGTGATGAGCTGGCCGATTGTCACGATCTGGTGTGGCATTTCATTGGTCCGTTGCAGAGCAACAAGACCCGCCTGGTCGCTGAGCGAGCACATTGGTTGCATACGCTGGATCGGGTGAAGATCGCAGAGCGTCTCAGTGCCCAGCGACCGGAACAACTGCCACCGCTCAATGTCTGCATCCAGGTCAACGTATCGGGCGAGGCCAGCAAATCGGGCCTTGAACCTGCTGAAGTGCCGGTGCTGGCAGAAGCGGTTCGCGTATTGCCGCATTTGTGCTTGCGCGGATTGATGGCCATCCCGGAACCAACCAGTGATGTGCAAAAGCTGGCAGCGCAGTTTGCTTTGCTGCAAACGCTGAAAGACGAACTCAACCGGCAAGGCCATGCCCTGGATACACTGTCGATGGGCATGTCGGCAGATCTGGAGCTGGCCGTGGCGCACGGTGCCACCCTGGTGCGTGTAGGAACCGCTCTGTTTGGCGCCCGGAATTATTCCAACAAGGAACAAGCAATATGAAGATTACCTTTATCGGTGGTGGCAATATGGCAACGGCCCTGATCGGGGGCATGCTCAAGCGTGGCTTTGATCACACGCAATTGCATGTGGTTGAACCGGATGTGACGCGCCGCGAGCATCTCAAGAATGATTTTGGCGTGACCAGCTCGACCCCGGAAGAGGGTTTTCCTGCCAGTGAGGTGATCGTGTTCGCGATCAAGCCGCAGCAATTTCATGCCGTGGCCGATGCCATGAAGGATCGGATCGGCAATGCGCTGGTGATCTCGATTGCCGCCGGTATCCGCGCCGATACCCTGGCGCATTGGCTTGATGGCCATCCGCGTGTTGTCCGGGTGATGCCCAATACCCCGGCACTGGTGCAGTCCGGCATGTCCGGCGTGTATGCCGGCTCTGGCGTGACCGAGGCAGACCGGGAGCTGACTGAGCGCATGCTGGCCGCCATCGGCGAATTCGTCTGGGTGGAAGATGAATCCGATATGGATGGTATCACGGCCATTTCAGGCTCCGGGCCGGCCTATGTGTTCTACTTCATGGAGGCGCTGCAGGCTGCCGCGCGCGCGCAGGGTTTTGCGCCGGAAGTCGCAAAGAAGCTTGCCTGCCAGACCTTTGCCGGAGCGGTGAAGCTGGCGCTGGAAAGTCCGGATGACGTGGCTACCCTGCGCCAGAAGGTGACGTCCAAAGGCGGTACCACTGAGCGTGCGATCAACGCATTCGAAAACAGCCAGCTGCGCGCCAACATCATTGCGGCAGCAGCGGCAGCGGCGGCTCGCTCGAAAGAGTTGGGCGAGGAATTGGGCCGCAATATCGAACCCTGAAAGGAGTCAGCGCATGTTTTCCCAGACACTGGCCTTTCTGATCCGCAATCTGGCCGATTTCTTCGTTCTGCTGTTGCTGGCGCGTCTCTATCTGCTGGCCTCCAAGGTTTCGTTCCGTCATCCGCTGACGCATTTCGTGCTGTCGATGACCAACTGGATCGTGCTGCCATTACGGCGCCTGATTCCGGCTGCCGGGCGGTTTGACAGCACCAGCTTCATTCTGGCCTGGCTGGTGGCGTTCCTGATGCACGTCTTGCTGCTGATGATGACGCCGTGGCCGTTTATCCTGGCGTCGCCGGCCTCGCTGGCAGCGCTCCTGATTGCCGGTTTTCTGGAACTGGTGAAAATGTCGCTGTATCTGCTGTTTGCCGCGGTGATTGGACAGGCGCTGATGTCGTGGTTATCGCCCTACAACCCGCTGATGCCGGTGCTCAACGCGTTGACCATGCCATTTCTGCGCCCGCTGCGTCGTTTTATTCCGCCGATTGGTGGCGTGGACATCACCCCGTTCATCCTGATCCTGCTGATCCAGCTGGTGTTGGGGGTATTCCTGGCACAACTTGAGCCGCTGGTACTGCAGCGAGTATTGATCGCAGCCTGATTGCCCATGAAACTGAGCGAGCTCCGCAATGGATTGGTATCGCCAAGCAGGTAACGTATGGGTACTGCAGTTGCATGTGCAGCCGGGGGCGAAGAAGACGGAAGTCTCCGGGCTGCATGGTGATTGCCTCAAGATACGTCTGGCGGCCCCGCCGGTTGATGGCAAGGCCAATGATTGCCTGTTGCGGGCATTGGCCGAATGGTTCCAGGTGCCGTTGCGCCAGGTGTGCCTCAAGTCCGGCGAAGCTTCCCGGCGCAAAGTCGTTGAAATCAGTGAATCTGCGCGTTGCCCGCAGGAACTTCTCAGCGGATAAGCTTGTCATCCCGGTGTGGGTCAACCCGGCGGTATTCGCCTTCCAGAATGCTGTCGTCCTGCGGCGGGCGGGGTGTTCCCTGGCCTCCCCAGGGCAGCAGCAGGACAATGCCCACCACGTCGCTGATCGGGCCGGGAATGATGAACAGCAGGGCCGCGATATAGTAGCGCGCCAGGGTAAAGAGCGAACGGGGGGTAATGGCACCCGTGCGCAAGTCGCTGAACAGGGTGGCCATGACGGCGAGTTTATGATGTCTGAGCATGAGTATCCCAAGGCCGAATGCCAGCGCCAGCCACAGCAGCGTCATGAGACCGCCAATGGCTCCAATCAGTTGAAACGTCGCATAGATTTCGGCCAGTGGGTAGCCAAGAAGCAGGAAGAGAAACAGGTACGGCATGAAAGATTCCAGTGTATGGGTGGTTCTGTGCAATTGCCCGGACGAGGCCAGCGCAGATCGCTTGGCGCAAGGGGTGATTGAAGCGCGGCTGGCTGCTTGCGTCAATCGCTTGGCGCCGGTGCAGTCGGTGTATCGCTGGAATGAAAGAATGGAAATTGCGACAGAAGTTCCCTTGCTGATCAAGACTACCGCCAGCCGTTATGAGGCAGTACAGGCCTGGCTGCAGGCGGAGCATCCCTACGATATCCCCGAGATCATTGCTCTGCCGCTGGCGGCAGGATTGCCGGCATATCTGGCTTGGATCGCACAGGAAGTGGGCGAGGTATGAAAGGGGTACTGCGCTGCTTGCTGCTGTGGTGCGTCTTGGTGTTGCCGACGTGGGCGCAGCCTGAGCTGCTGGCGCCGGAGCAGGCATTCCGTCCCAGCCTGGTCCAGATCGACGAGCGCACGCTGGAAGCGCGTTTCGCCATTGCACCCGGCTACTATCTGTACCGCGACCGTTTTGCCTTTGCTGCGCCAGAGTTGCCCTTGCACGTGCAATACCCGCCTGGGCAGATCAAGCAGGATCCGGTTTTTGGTCGGGTGGAGACCTATTCGCACACGGTGGCAATTCGGCTGAATG
This sequence comes from Formivibrio sp. oc-25, assembly GCF_055810895.1. Classification (NCBI taxonomy): domain Bacteria; kingdom Pseudomonadati; phylum Pseudomonadota; class Betaproteobacteria; order Neisseriales; family Chitinibacteraceae; genus Formivibrio; species Formivibrio sp. oc-25. Next base: position 125,162 of record NZ_JBVVOL010000002.1, read on the forward strand.
CCGACCGTGCGCTGACAGAAAATACGGCCGTGACTCTGAAATTTCAGGGGTGCGCCGATTCTGGTGTCTGCTATCCCCCGCAGACTGCCAAGCTACGACCGGGTGAATCCGTTGCAGTCGAGACGTCTTCCCTGGCGGCGCTGTTTGGGCCGGCTGCCATGCCCGCGGATGAGCCACTACTGACTCAGGTGCGCCCCCGTCTGTTTTCCGGCAGTTTCATGACGACGCTTGGTTTGTTTTTCCTGGCGGGCATCGGGCTGGCATTTACGGCATGCATGTATCCGCTGCTGCCGATCGTGTCCGGCATCGTGTTGCATGGTGCATGTACCGGTGGGCGTGCTGCGGTGCTGACTTTTTCCTATGTTCAGGGCATGGCGCTGATGTACACGCTGGCGGGCTTGTTGGCGGCAGCCAGCGGCGCCTATCTGGCGGTGACCTTGCAGCAGCCTTGGGTGATCGCCGGATTTTCCCTGTTTTTCGTCGTCATGGCCTTGGCCATGTTTGGCGTATTCAGCCTGCAATTGCCTGGCGCGCTGCAAAGCCGGTTGAATGACTGGGCTGGTCGCTTCCCGGGCGGGCGCCTGTTGCCGGTGTTTGTCATGGGGGCGATTTCTGCACTGATCATCGGCCCCTGCGTGGCGCCTCCGCTGGTGGCTGCATTGGCTTATCTGGGGCAGACTGGTGATTTGTTGCTGGGTGGTGCGGCATTGTATGCACTGGCCAATGGGCTGGGGGCGCCGTTGCTGCTGGTCGGTTATGCGGGCGCCTCCGCACTGCCGCGCTTGTCAGGCTGGATTCTGCAGAGCGTGCGAATTGCCTTTGGCGTGGCATTGCTCGGCATGGCAATCTGGGTTGCGAGACCCTTCTGGCTGGCACGCACCCCTGTGCCGGGTCTGGATTTTCAGCCCGTATCCACGGCGGTGCAACTGGACAAAGCCTTGCTGGCAGCGCGTGGCAGGCCGGTATTCCTGGATGTTTATGCGGATTGGTGCGTGAGCTGCATCGAGTTTGAACGCAAGGTGCTGGCTGATTCGGGTGTGCAGCAACAGCTGGCGGGGTTCGCCCTGATCCGCGCGGATATCACCGAAAACACAACAGCCCAGCGTGAACTGCTCAAGCGCTATGGCTTGTATGGGCCGCCTGCGCTGCTGTTTTTTGACCAGAACGGTACTTTGCGGCCTGAGCGTATGGTGGGGGAAACAGATCGCGAGACTTTCGTGGCCTTGCTGGAACGTGTTCGCTGAGAACCCGCTCACGATCTTGCTGCGAAGCCGTGATCAGGGCTCATGTGCTGCTCAAAACACCCAAATGGTGCTTCCTTCGGGGCGTCCTCATGTACTCCCTGTACATTCCGGTTTTGCGCTGCGCTTCACCCTGCTGACGGGCTTCTCGCTACAGGTCGTGAACAGGTTCTGAGGAATCGATATGTGGCCGATATACGCTCGGAAAAGAGCGTCAGAAGCCGGAGAACAGGTCGCGAACATGGGCCAAGACCTGCAGCATGCGAATATCGGCCAGGCGATAGTAGACACGATTGGCATCGCGCCGGGTGCGCAATACGCCTTTTTCGCGCATCAGGGCCAGATGCTGGGAGATATTGGATTGGGTGGTACCCACCTTGTCGACGATGTCCTGTACGCTGACCTCGTGTTCGTCCAGCACGCACAGGATTTTCAGGCGCAAGGGGTGCGACATGGCCTTCATGGCTCTTGAGACATCGGAAATTTGTTCGTCATCCAAGACCGCATCGTGTGCCGGCATGTTTTGCCCTGAAGTTTGATTGAAATCGCAGGTGTGGCGCTGAGGCCGCACCGCTAATGCGATAGAATAGTAACCGTGAATAATTTCTGACCGCAACGTCAATAGAGCCGAGTGTTGCGTCATTCAACTCGATATACCGGGAGTGTCGATGAATACACCTGTCAAACCAGTTATGCTGCTCATTCTTGATGGCTATGGCTATCGTGCCGAAGTAAAGGACAACGCGATTGCCGCGGCCAAGAAGCCTAATCTGGATCGCATTTTTGCTGAAAATCCGTGGACGCTCATCAATGCATCCGACAAGTTTGTCGGCTTGCCTAAAGGCCAGTTCGGTAACTCCGAAGTGGGCCATCTGAATATCGGTGCCGGTCGTGTCGTGCTGCAGGATATCAGCCGTATTGATGTCGATGTGGCTGAAGGCACCATCGGGCAGAATGCCGTTCTCAAGCAGGCCATCGATACTGCCATTGCCGGTAACAAGACCTTGCACATCATGGGCTTGCTGTCCGATGGTGGTGTGCACAGCCATGAAAATCACATCCACGCACTGATCGAAGCCGCAGCAGCAGCGGGTGCCAAGCAGATTGCTGTACACGCCTTCCTGGATGGTCGCGATACCCCGCCGCGCAGCGCCGAGATCTACCTTTCCCGCTTGCAGGCGGTATGCGACAAGACCGGTGCGAAAATTGCCAGCATGTCCGGCCGCTACTGGTCTATGGATCGCGACAAGCGCTGGGAACGTCTGGAGCCAGCCTATCAGGCCGTCGTGGACGGTGTTGGCCTGTATTCGGCCGAAACAGCCCTCGAAGGACTGAAAGCCGCTTACGCGCGTGACGAGAACGACGAATTCGTCAAGGCAACCGTAATTGGCGCGCCGATCAAGATGGAAGATGGCGATGCCGTGGTATTCATGAATTTCCGTGCCGACCGTGGCCGCCAGTTCACTACCGCTTTGATCGATCCGACCTTTGAAGGCTTCAAGGCACGTCAGCCCAAGCTGGCCTATTTCTGTACGGCTACCAGCTATGGTGACCAGTATCCCTGCCCGGTTGCCTATACCAAGGAAAAGGTCAAGAACGGTATCGGTGAATACCTCGGCTCCCTGGGGCTGAAGCAATTGCGTATTGCCGAGACCGAAAAGTATCCGCACGTCACCTTCTTCTTCTCGGGCGGCGAAGAAACGCCAGCGCCGGGCGAAGATCGAATTCTCGTGTCCTCGCCGAAGGTGGCGACCTACGATCTGCAGCCGGAGATGTCTGCACCGGAAGTTGCCAGCAAGGTGGTCGAAGCAATCGAATCGAAAAAATACGATGCGATCTTCTGCAATTTTGCCAATGGCGACATGGTGGGTCATACCGGCATCTTCGATGCTGCGGTCAAGGCGGTGGAAACGCTCGACGAATGTGTGGCCAAGTGCGTGTCGGCCATGCTGGCTGCCGGCGGCGAAGTGTTGATCACTGCTGACCATGGCAACTGCGAGCTGATGTTTGACCATAACTCGAACCAGCCGCACACTCAGCATACGACTGATCAGGTACCGTTCGTCTACGTCGGTGCGCGCAAGGTCAAGCTTGCTGCGCAAGGCGAGGGTGCGTTGAAGGATATCGCGCCTTCGGTGCTGGCCCTGATGGGTTTGCCGCAGCCGGCAGAGATGACTGGCCATTCCCTGATTGCTTTCGAGTAAGCGTGGTACTGCGCAGAACGCTTGCAGGGCTGGTAGCGGCTTGTGCTCTTGGTGCACAAGCCGCTCCTTCGGCTTCGCCCGAGGAAAGCCAAGCCAGGCAGGCAGAACTGAAAGTGCTGCGCAGCCAGCTGGATCAGCTCAAGAAAAGGCTGGCCGCCAACGAAAGCCAGAAGGCCGAGGCGGCCGATGCCCTAAAAGATTCCGAACGTGCGATTTCCGAGGCGAACCGGGTGTTGGCCGGCTTGTCCGAGGAGCGTCAGCTGACTGCCACCGAGTTGGCCGCGCTGGAAAAGGATATCGCCAAATCACGCACCGAGATTCGTCGCAGCCAGGAGCAATTGGCGAGCTTGCTGCGCAATCGTTACAAGGCCGGGCAAATCGAAGCCTGGCGCCTGCTGCTCAACCAGCAGGACCCGAACCAGCTCAGTCGTGAGCTGAGCTATTACCGTTATCTTTCGCGCGCACAGCTGGAGTTGGCGCATACACTGGAAAATCAGTTGCTTGAGCTGAATCGGCTTGCGGACGAGATTCGCCAGAAAAACGAGATCCTGCAGCGGATTGCGAGTGAAAAACAACGGCTGAAGAATCAACTGCTGGAAGACCGGCAGGAAAAGTCAAAAATACTGGCCAAGCTTTCCAGCCAGATCAGCGCGCAGCGTAATCAGCTGCAAAAGCTGGCCGATGATGAAAAACGCATGACGGGACTGGTCGAGCGGCTGAACGCCTTGATTCGCCAGCAGGCGCTTGAGCGGGCGAAGGAGCAGGCGCGCAAGAAAGCCGAGCAGGAAAAGCTGGCGCGACAGCAGGCTACGCGTTCTGGCAAACCGGCGTCTCCCGCAGTTGGTACGGCTCCTCGGGTCAATGACGCTGTGCCGGACGAATCCTATGCCGGGGTGCCGTTCAATTCCCTGAAAGGCAAATTGCGTTTGCCGGTACGCGGGGAAGTGGTTGGGCGGTATGGTGCATCGCGTGCAGAAGGCGCGACCTGGAAAGGAGTTTTCATCCGCAGCCCGCTGGGGCAGCCGGTGAAGGCGGTGGCCGGCGGACGCGTGGTCTTCGCCGATTGGCTGCGCGGTTTTGGCAATCTCATGATTGTCGATCATGGCGGTGGCTATTTGAGTATTTATGGCGCCAACGAAAGCCTGCTCAAGCAGGCGGGCGAAGCAGTCAAGGCGGGTGAGAATATTGCTACCAGCGGCAATAGCGGTGGCATGGCGGAATCCGGCGTATACTTTGAGCTCAGACAAAACGGCAAGCCGCTTGATCCGATGAGCTGGGTCGGCGGTTGAGCATCACGATACGAGCATCTTCATGGCTAGCAAGTTTCAGAAAATTGGTCTGCTGTGCGTTGGCGCCGGTCTGGGCGTGGCAATCAGTATTTCTTACAATGTTTTCGCAGAAAAAGACGGTGCGAACGCCCCGTTGCCGGTGGATGAGCTGCGCGCTTTTTCCACGGTATTCGGCTTGATCAAGCAAACCTATGTCGAACCGGTTGACGACAAGAAGCTGATTACCGAAGCGATCAAAGGCATGGTGTCCGGCCTGGATCCCCATTCAAGCTATCTGGATGCTGAAGACTTCAAGGATTTGCAAACCAATACCCAGGGTGAATTTGGCGGTCTGGGCATAGAAGTCAATATGGAAGATGGCCTTGTCAAGGTGATCTCGCCCATCGAAGATACCCCGGCTTACCGTGCCGGCCTCAAGCCCGGTGATTTCATCGTCAAGATCGATGAAACCCAGGTGCAGGGGCTGACCCTGAACGAAGCCGTTTCGCGCATGCGCGGCAAAGTGGGTTCGAATGTCGTGCTGACGGTTTTCCGCAAGGGCGAGTCGAAGCCGCTGGTGGTCACGCTCAAGCGAGCCATCATCAAGGTGCAGAGTGTCAAGTTCAAGCTGGCAGAGCCGGATTATGGCTATATCCGCATCACGCAATTCCAGGAACGCACGACGGAAGACCTGGCCCATGCGATCGAAACGCTTTACCGCGACAATAAATCGCTGCTGAAGGGGATTGTGCTGGATCTGCGTAACGATCCGGGTGGTCTGCTCAATGGCGCGGTGGGCGTTTCAGCGGCCTTCCTGCCCAAGGGTGCCCTGGTGGTGTATACCGAGGGCCGCACTCCGGACGCCAAGATCCGCCTGACGGCCTCGCGCGAGTATTACCAGCGCGATAATCGCGATGATTATTTCAAGAACGCTCCGAAGGAAATCAAGAACGTGCCGCTGGTGGTGCTGGTGAATGGTGGCTCGGCTTCTGCATCCGAAATCGTGGCAGGCGCCTTGCAGGATCACAAGCGCGCACTGGTGGTCGGCACGCAGACCTTTGGCAAGGGCTCGGTGCAGACGGTGCTGCCAATCGACAGCAAGACTGCGGTCAAGCTGACGACGGCACGCTATTTCACACCGAATGGCCGCTCGATCCAGGCCAAGGGCATTACGCCGGATGTCGAGGTTGAAGAAGCCGTGCTGAATGGTCGCGAGGATTTTGGCCTGCGTCTGCGCGAGGCGGATCTGGAGCGGCATCTGGAAAACCCGAATGGTAAGGTGGATGCCAGCCGCACGGATGCCAAGCCTGCTGCCGGGTCGAAGCCGACCAAGCAGAATGGCAGCAGCGTTGACGAGGTTGCGCCGCGCGAACTGGCATCACGTTCGGATTATCAGTTGCAGCAGGCGCTCAGTATTCTCAAGGTGCAGCAGTTGCTGATGAGCCGGACTGCGCCATCCGGCTCAAAATAAGGCCTCAATAAGGGAAGTCTTGCCTGGCAATATTTTCAGTAGGCGGGGCTGGTTTGGCCGGATTTTAAAACATTCGCAGACCCATTTATCACTAGCCTGACCGCTCGCGCGGTCGGGCTATTTTATTTTGCCGGTTATCGGTTTTTTGGGCATGCAACAGCGGCAATCCAGATGGCCCATGGCTATTTTGAGAGAACCCGTTTGTGGAGATCTTCGCCATGCCACGTTCAATCCAGCAACTCAAGCACCGTACCATTTTCCTTGACGGGAGCTCGATTGAGCAGATGAATCAGGCCGTGCATGTGCTCAAGTCGCTGCCGGGTGTTGCGGCAAGCATGGCGCCTGATTGCCACAATGTTGTCGTAGATTACTGGGTTGATGAGTACACCTATTCCGGGCTGGAGCAAACCTTGCAGTCCCAAGGTGTGCCCTTGTCGTGTGCGGAGTGCGCCTGTGCCATGCGTGCCGAAATCCAGCGCGACGAGACCATCGAGCGTGATGACATGGGGATGGAGGCGAGAACTTGCCGGTTTGCCGGTGTTTTTGCCCAGGTATATTGCCCGTACTGTGATGAAACTATTGCGTGCAGTCAGCCAATCTAGCGTGACGCAAATTGCTGCTGAAAATGGCTATTCCGTGTGACCGTATCTGCGGTCGCATGTCTTTTTGGGGCCCGTTTTTTGTAGTCGAGCGTGGTTCTGCACACATCTTTATCGTACAAAATGCCACAAATTAACTGGCTGCCAGTCTGTCTGTGCTTGTAAAATGCCCAGTTCCCTGATTTTTTCCAGTAGCCTGATGCCTGCGCCTTTGGTTGAGTTTCGCAATGTCAGCTTTGCCTATGACGAAGATCAGCCCGTCCTGTCGGACGTGTCGCTGACGGTTGCACGCGGCCAAGTTGTTGCCATCATGGGCGGATCAGGTTCGGGCAAGACGACCTTGCTCAAACTGATCGGCGGCCAGGTGCGCGCCAGGGCTGGCGCAGTTTTGGTGGATGGCGAGGATATCGCCACCCTCTCGGACGACCGGTTGTACGCCATGCGGCGCAAGCTGGGCATGCTCTTTCAATTCGGCGCGCTCTTTACCGATTTGTCGGTGTATGACAATGTGGCATTCCCACTGCGTGAGCGAACCAACCTGTCTGAGAGCATGATCCGCGATCTGGTGCTGATGAAGCTGCAGGTCGTCGGTTTGCGTGGCGTGATCAATCTGATGCCTTCCGAATTGTCCGGAGGCATGGCGCGGCGCGTTGCACTGGCGCGTGCAATTGCGCTCGATCCGCGCGTGATGCTGTATGACGAGCCCTTTACCGGATTGGATCCGATTTCCCTGGCTACCACGGGCAAGCTGATCCGCGAACTCAATGATGCATTGAATACCGCATCAATCGTGGTAACTCACGATGTGGCGGAATCGCTGGCGATTGTCGATTACATCTATTTCCTCTCGGAAGGTGTGATCGTGGCGCAGGGCACGCCGGCAGAAGTGCGTGCATCCACTCACCCGTTTGTACGCCAATTCATCAATGCCGAGCCCGATGGCCCCCTGCCTTTCCATAAGCCGGCGCCGCCCTATGCGCGGGATCTGGGTCTGGAGATGACAGGTGGCTGAGATCTTGTTCCGCTTCTTTTCCCGACTGGGGGCACCCTTCAGCAAGGGGCTGATCAAGCTGGGCTTTGCCTGCCGTTTTTTCCTTGCATTGCTGCGCCATTCGCCCACTTCGTTTTTGCGCTTCAGCCTTACGATGCGCGAGATCTGGTTTGCCGGCGTATTGTCGGTGCTGATCATCGTGGTATCCGGCCTGTTCGTCGGCATGGTGCTGGCTTTGCAGGGTTATGAAACGTTGGTGCGTTTCGGTGCGTCGTCATCGCTGGGCGTGTTGGTGGCGTTGTCGCTGGTACGCGAACTTGGCCCGGTGGTGGGCGCGTTGCTGTTTGCCAGCCGGGCAGGTTCGGCCATCACGGCCGAAATCGGCCTGATGAAGGCAACCGAACAACTGGCCGCCATGGAGCTGATGGCGGTGAATCCGATTGCCCGTGTGGTGGCGCCCCGTTTCTGGGGGGGGGTGATTTCCATGCCCTTGCTGGCAGCCATGTTCAGCGCAATGGGCATTTTGGGTGGTTATCTGATTGGTGTGCAGTTGCTCGGGCTGGATGATGGCAGTTTCTGGTCGCAGATGCAGGATGCGGTGGACTTTCGTCTTGATGTGCTCAATGGCGTGATCAAAAGCATTTTCTTTGGCGTGGCGATATCGTTGATAGCCGTATTCGAAGGCTATGATGCGCCGCCGACGGCCGAAGGTGTCTCCGGGGCGACGACGCGTACGGTGGTGACCTCTGCGCTGGTGGTGCTGGCGCTGGATTTTGTGTTGACGGCTTTCATGTTCCGCGGGGCCTGATTGGCATCGCCGGAGCATCCAAACGGGAACAATGAACAGATGAAACGCGGGATGATCGATTTTTGGGTTGGGGTGTTTGCTGCCGCTGGTGCGGTGGCTTTGCTGTTTCTGGCGCTGAAGGTCAGCAGCCAGACGACCGTGCCGGAAAATCATAGTTACGAAGTCATTGCGAACTTCGAGAATATCGGCGGGCTCAAAGTAAGGGCCCCCATCAAGAGTGCTGGCGTGGTGGTCGGGCGGGTAGTGGCCATTGAACTGGATACGCAGCGTTATGTCGCAAAAGTCCGCATGGCGATTGGCACGAGTTACCAGTTCAGTCGCGACAGTTCGGCCGAGATCCTGACTTCGGGCCTGCTCGGCGAGCAGTACATCGGCATCACTCCCGGTGCCGACAGCAAGATGCTCAGTGCTGGAGATACCTTCAAGATCACGTCTTCAGCGATCGTGCTGGAGCAGTTGATAAGCCGCTTCCTGTTCAGCAAGGCTGAAGGTGGCGATGAAAATACCGTGACGGAAAGTGGAAAGTAAGGCGATGAAGATGATCAAATGGTTGCTGGCACTGATGCTGGCGTGTGTGGCGGGTGTCACCCTGGCGAATGGCGGTGAATCACCTGAGCAGATCGTGCGCAACGTGAGCCGGGATGTCCTTGAAATCATCCGCAAGAACGACAAGGATACGGCCAAGGTGCGCGATCTGGTGGATGCGCGCGTAGCGCCATTGGCCGATTATCAGCGCATGACCATGCTGGCTGCCGGCCGGCACTGGCGCTCTGCCACGCCCGAGCAGCAACAGGCGCTGGCACGCGAGTTTCGTACCATGCTGGTCAGAACCTATCTTACAGCGCTCACTGTCTACAAGAATGCCGGTGTCGAAGTGAAAGGCACTCGCCCCGGCAATTCCAGCGATGAGATGGATGTGCGTAGCGAAGTCAGCCTGCCGGGCCAAAAGCCGATTGCACTGGATTTCAGCTTCGAGAAAAGCGACAACGGCTGGAAAGTCTATGATATCGCTGTGGACGGTATCAGCTTTATCAATAATCATCGCAACCAGTTCAATGCCATCATCCAGAAAGAAGGCATCGATGGACTGATTCGTAGACTGGCCGAGCGCAATGCCGGTTCGCGTGCCAGCGTGGCTGCCAGCGCCAAATGACCGAAGTGATCCGGCCGCAAGGTCCGCTGACCATGGAAACCGCGAATGCGCATGCCGGTGCACTGGATGCGATGCGGTCTGCATCCGCCATCACGGTCGATCTGTCCGGGGTGACCGAGGCGGATTCCAGTGCGGTGGCGTTGTTGCTGGCATGGTGCCGTATTGCCCAAAGCAGACAGCAACCCCTGCGTATACAGGGTGTGCCGGATGGTTTGCGCAGCCTGATCGCAGTATACGGTGTGGCGGAATTGTTGCCCCTGGGTGAATGAAACTGCGGCGCAAGCCGTTTATTTTTCGGGATTCCTTCATGAAATCGCTGCCTGCCATGAAACGACTGATACTGTCCTTGTTGGTACTGGGCTCGCTTGTTGGCTGTGCCACGCCACATAACAACTATGATCCGCTTGAGCCGATCAATCGCCCGATCTACGCCTTCAACGATGGCGTGGACAAGGTGGTGCTGCGCCCGGTGGCCAAGACCTGGAACACGATCGTTCCGCCGCCTCTGGTGTGGGGTGTGCACAATTTCTTCGGGAATATCGCCGATCTGTTCGCTATCCCGGCTGCGCTGTTACAAGGCAAGGGTGGCGATGCCACCAACAGTTTCAAGCGCGTATTGCTGAATTCCACCGCTGGCGTTGGTGGGCTGATCGACGTGGCGAGCGATTTTGATATTCCGAAGAGTGAAGAAGACTTCGGTCAGGTGCTTGGGTACTGGGGCGTGCCTTCCGGCCCTTACCTGATGTTGCCCTTCCTGGGGCCGTATACGACTCGGGATATTATTGACCCGGCCGTGCAGGTTGTAGCCGGGCCGACCAGCCAGCTTAGCCAGGATGGTGCGATTGCCTACACCGGTACCCGGGCTGTGGACGCACGGGTACAACTGCTGCCGTTGGATGAAACCCTGGCCGAGCAGTACGACAAATATGCCTATATCCGCGATGCCTACCTGCAGCGCCGTTGGTTCAAGGTGCATGATGGCAATCCGCCGCATGCGTTGCTGATGGCTGCCGATGTCCAGAAACAGGACGCGGCCGAGGCGGTGACATCACCATCAGTGCAGGAAGAAAAAATGGCACTGGTTCAGGCAGAACCGCAACCGTGAGCGCAATCGTTTTTGATGCCGTTTGCAAACACTTCGGCAGTTTCACCGCGCTTGATGGTGTCAGTTTCAGCGTGGAGCAGGGCGATTTCTTCGCCCTGCTCGGACCCAACGGCGCCGGCAAGACCACACTGATATCCATCCTCGGCGGCATTACCCGGGCCAGTTCGGGTAGTGCACGCGTGATGGGGCATGACGTGGTCAACGATTATCGTGCCGCACGTGCCGCGATCGGCATTGTCCCGCAGGAACTGGTGTTCGATCCTTTTTTTACCGTGCGCGAAACCCTGCGCTTTCAATCCGGTTATTTCGGCATCAAGCACAATGACGATTGGATCGACGAAATCCTGGCCCATATCGGGCTGACCGAAAAAGCCGATACCAATATGCGCAAACTCTCCGGTGGCATGAAGCGCCGGGTGATGGTGGCGCAGGCCCTGGTGCACCGTCCGCCGGTGATCGTGCTCGATGAGCCGACGGCCGGGGTGGATGTTGAATTGCGCCAGTCGCTGTGGGCATTTATCCGCCGCTTGAATGCCGATGGCCATACCATTGTGCTGACCACGCACTATCTCGAAGAAGCCGAAACGCTGTGCAACCGTATCGCCATGCTCAAGCAGGGCCGGCTGATCGCGCTGGAAGACAAGGATGCCCTGATGGGGCATGGCAGTGCGCGCCGGCTGTTGCTGCGTAGCACTGGCGGGCAATTGCCGGCTGCCTTGTTGCCGCTGGTGACCAGCCAGCGTGACGGCGGATTCGAACTCAAGCTTTCGGATTGCGACCAGCTGGAATCCATCCTGGCCGAATTGCGTACCGCAGGGGTTGGGATCAAGGATATCGAGATTTCCAAGCCGGATCTCGAAGAAATTTTCGTCGATATGATGAACCAACAGTGAAGAACCCCGGTGAATGCGTGAACAAGTGAACGAGTGCGACCCCGCGCTTGTTCACTTGTTCACTTCTTCACATGTTTACTCCGCCATGACCGGTTTCTATACCCTATTCAAGAAAGAAATCCTGCGTTTCTGGAAAGTTTCGTTCCAGACCGTGGCCGCGCCGGTGTTGACCGCGTTGCTGTACCAGCTGATTTTCGCGCAGGCCATCGGCCAGCATGTGCAGCCATATCCGGATGTCAGCTACGCTGCTTTCCTGATCCCTGGTCTGGCGATGATGTCGATGCTGCAAAACAGCTTTGCCAATGCCTCATCCAGCCTGATCCAATCGAAAATCACCGGCAATATCGTGTTTTTGCTGCTGCCGCCGCTCTCGCATCTGGAATTCTTTGCCGCGTACCTGCTGGCATCGATGGCGCGCGGACTGGTGGTAGGGCTGGGCGTGACCGTGGTGACCCTGTTTTTTGCAATCCCACCGTTTTCGCACCCGCTGTGGCTGCTGGTGTTCATGTTCCTCGGCTGCGGCGTGATGGGCGCACTGGGCATCATCGCCGGCATCTGGGCCGAGAAATTCGACCAGCTGGCCGGTTTCCAGAACTTCATCATCATGCCGCTGACTTTTCTTTCCGGCGTTTTCTATTCGATCCACAGCCTGCCGGATTTTTGGCAGATGCTTTCCCGTTTCAACCCCGTGTTCTACATGATTGACGGATTCCGCTATGGATTCTTTGGCGTGGGTGATGTCAGCCCGTGGCAAAGCCTGGCGGTGGTTGGGATAACCTTCGTGCTGCTGGCCGCTGCCACCCTGCACTTGCTAAAATCCGGCTACAAATTAAGACATTAGGCATCCCCATGACCCCAGATCAAGTCAAATCCCTGATTGAAGCCGCGCTGCCGTGCCAGCGTGTCGAGGTGGAGGGCGATGGCCACCACTTTTATGCCAGTATCGTCTCGCCGGCCTTTGCCGGTCTGAAGCTGCTTGAGCGCCACCGCCTGGTGAAGGAAAAGCTCAAGGCTGCACTCGATTCCGGCGAGTTGCATGCGCTTTCGCTGACCAAAACCCAGACGCCGGAAGAGGCGCAGTGAAACGGGAGCGACGTTTCGATCTGTCCGAGATCGAGCGGCAACGACAAATCGTGGAAGAAGCCAAAAAACCGGTGCCACTCCCGCAGGACAGCTTTTCGCGTCTGGGGCAGGCCTTGGTCAATCTTCCCTGGCTGCTGCTGGCTGTCGCATTCATAATCTGGTGGTTGAAAGGATAAACAATCCCCATGGAAAAACTGAAAATTACCGGCGGTTTGCCACTGAATGGCGAGATCACCATTTCCGGCGCCAAAAATGCCGCGCTGCCGATTCTATGCGCGAGCCTGCTGACGGCAGATACCCTGCGCTTGACCAATGTGCCGCAACTGCGGGATGTGCTGACCACGCAAAAATTGCTGCAAGGCATGGGCATGCGCGTGATGACCGACAATGTGCACGAGTTCGAGCTGACCGGGGCCGGAGTCGACAATCTGGTGGCGCCGTATGATCTGGTGAAAACCATGCGCGCCTCGATTCTGGTGCTGGGGCCGACGCTGGCGCGCTTTGGCGAGGCGACTGTTTCCCTGCCCGGCGGTTGTGCCATTGGTGCGCGCCCGGTAGAACAGCACATCAAGGGCCTGCAGGCGATGGGGGCCGAGATCGTGATCGAGCATGGTTATGTCAAGGCACGCGGCAAACTCAAGGGCGCGCGCATCGTGACGGACATGGTCACGGTAACCGGCACTGAAAACTTGATGATGGCGGCCACTTTGGCCGATGGCGTGACCACGATCGAAAACGCGGCACGCGAACCGGAAGTAATCGATCTGGCTGAATGCCTGAACAAGATGGGCGCCAAAATTCGCGGCCATGGCACCGATACCATCACCATCGAGGGGGTGGCACAACTGCATGGCGCCGAGCATGCCGTGATGCCCGACCGGATCGAGACCGGAACCTTTCTGGTGGCGGCAGCGGCGGCACGCGGCAAGATCGTGCTGCGCCGTACCCGCGCCGGCCTGCTCGATGCCGTGCTCGACAAGCTGCAGGAAACCGGCGCCATCATCGAGGCCGGTGATGACTGGATTGCGCTCGATATGCCGCGTCGCCCCAAGGCGGTCAACGTGCGTACGGCGCCGCATCCGGCTTTCCCGACCGATATGCAGGCTCAGTTCATGATGCTGAACTGCGTGGCCGAAGGTTCTGGCCTGGTCACTGAAACCATTTTCGAAAACCGCTTCATGCATGCGCCGGAGCTGATTCGCATGGGCGCGAAAATCAGTGTCGAGGGCAACAGTGCACTGGTGACCGGGGTGGAAAAACTTTCCGGTGCCACAGTGATGGCCACCGATTTGCGCGCATCCGCTTCGCTGGTGATTGCCGGGCTGGTGGCTGAAGGCGAAACCATTGTCGACCGTATCTACCATCTCGACCGTGGCTATGAGCATATCGAGACCAAGCTGGCCGGTATCGGTGCACAAATCGAAAGAATCAACTGAGACACACAGACATGATTACCATTGCCCTTTCCAAAGGCCGTATTTTTGAAGAAACCTTGCCCTTGCTGGCGGCGGCCGGGATTACCCCGAATGAAGACCCCGAATCTTCACGCAAGCTGATCATCGGCACCAATTGCGAGGATGTCCGGCTGATTATCGTGCGCGCTTCCGATGTGCCGACCTATGTGCAATACGGTGCGGCTGATCTGGGGGTGGCCGGCAAGGATGTCTTGCTGGAGCACGGCGGCAATGGACTCTACCAGCCGCTGGATCTGGAAATTGCCAAGTGCCGCCTGATGGTGGCCGTACCCAATGGCTTTGATTATGCCGGTGCCGTGAAGCAGGGCGCTCGCCTGCGCGTGGCAACCAAATACACGCAATGCGCGCGCGATCACTTTGCCTCCAAGGGTGTGCACGTCGATCTGATCAAGCTGTATGGTTCGATGGAGCTGGCGCCCTTGGTAGGGCTGGCCGATGCCATCGTCGATCTGGTTTCCACCGGTGGCACACTCAAGGCCAACAATCTGACTGCTGTCGAGCATATCTGCGAGATCAGTTCGCGCCTGGTGGTGAATCAGGCCGCCCTCAAGCTCAAGCATGAACGCCTGCAACCCATCATCGATACCTTTGCCGCCACAGTCGAGGCCAGACACGCCTGATGTCGCATGAACTCTGGCTGTTGTTGCCCATCGCCTTTACTGCCGGCCTGATCGATGCGGCAGTGGGTGGTGGCGGGTTGATCCAGTTGCCCGGCTTGCTGGCCGTATTGCCGCGCGAAATGCCGGCAGCTTTGTTCGGCTCCAACAAGCTGGCCTCAATCATGGGAACGGCCTCGGCCACCTGGCGTTATGCACGGCGCATCGAACTACCGTGGCGTCTGGTGCTGTTTGCGGCAGCAGCGGCCTTTTGCGGTTCCTACCTCGGTGCGCGTGCCGTGCATTACCTGCCGGTTCATGTGATCCGCCCGCTGGTCGTCATCCTGCTGGCAGTCATGCTGGTTTATACCTGGTTCAAACCTCAGTTCGGACAGGTTGATGCGGGTCGACCATTGACCCGCAAGGATCTGTGGGCTGGTCTGGCGATTGGTGCCAGCATCGGCTTCTATGACGGGTTCTTCGGACCCGGTACCGGCAGTTTCCTGATCTTCCTGTTTGTGCGTTTCTTCCATTTCGATTTTCTGCGGGCTTCAGCTTGTGCCAAGGTCGTGAATCTGGCGACCAATCTGGCTGCGCTGGCCTTTTTTCTGCCGGCCGGTCTGGTGCTGTACGGCATTGCCATTCCCATGGGGCTGGCCAATATCGCCGGGGCGCAGGTTGGCACGCGGCTGGCGCTCAAGGGCGGCAATCTATGGGTGCGCCGCCTTTTCCTGTTGCTCGCGCTGATACTGCTGAGCAAGCTGGTATGGGATTTATTGCGCGGTTGAACCTGTCGCGGGCGATTGCATCCAATCAAGGGAGTGTGAAATGTTGCTGGGATCCTTGCTGGCCTATCTGATAGTCGGGGTGGTTTCCGGCTTTCTCGCGGGTTTGCTTGGCGTAGGTGGTGGCATGGTGATCGTACCGGCGCTGCTGTATATCTTCCATGTACTGGCTTTGCCGCCTGAATTCCATCAGCATATGGCGCTTGGTACGTCGATGGCGGTGATTTGTTTTACGGCGATTTCCAGCCTGCGTGCGCATCACTCTATGGGTGCGGTGCGCTGGCAATTGGTCAAAACAATAGCCCCGGGCATTGTCGTTGGCACCTTTGCCGGGGCGCAGCTGGCCGGCTATGTCTCATCCACTGCCTTGAAATGGTTTTTTGTTGCGTTTGCCTATTTTGTGGCGGCACAGATGCTACTGGATCTGAAACCCAAAGCCAGTCGCGAAGTGCCGGGTCCGCTGGGTACCGGTCTGGCGGGTGGTGTGATCGGCATGATATCGAGCTGGGTCGGGATAGGTGGCGGATCGCTGTCGGTGCCGTTCATGACTTTTTGCAATGTGCCGGTGCGTGAGGCGATCGGTACGTCGGCAGCGATCGGATTTCCGCTGGCCGTGGCTGGTGCCACCGGTTTTGTAGCCAGTGGCTGGGGGCGCGAGTTGCCGGCAGGTGCATTGGGCTTTGTGTATCTGCCCGCGCTGGCCGGCATCGTGCTGGCCAGCTTCCCGATGGCAAGGGTTGGAGCTGCGGCTGCACATCGCTTGCCGGTGCCGGTGCTGAAGAAAATTTTTGCCGCGTTATTGATCGTGCTGGCCAGCCGCCTGTTGGTAGGCTTGCTCTGAGGAGAGCCGTGATGAGTAAAAAATTCTGGATGGCTTTTTTTCTGGCTGTGGTCAGTATCACTTCCATGGCGCAGGAATTGACCTACAAGGGTGTAAAACCGGCAGTCATCATCGATGTGCGAACGCCGCAGGAGTTTGCTGCGGGCCATATTGCCGGTGCGATCAATATTCCGTTTGATCAGATTGGAGAAGGTATCAAGTCGGTCAAGGGCTTGGGCAAGGATCAACCGGTGCTGGTGTATTGCCGTACGGGCCGCCGTTCGGAAATTGCCAAGGATACGCTGCTACAGCAAGGCTACAAGCAAGTATTCGACGGTGGTGCGATCGGAGATGTGGCCCGCACACTGAACACCTGCACACCGCAAATCTGTTGATGGACTGCTGGGCCAGCGCGTGAAAAAAAGCCGGCATGAAAGCCAGCTTTTGCATGAGCAGCGAACGTAGGATCAGCGCGTCAGGCGCTCGAGCGCTTCGCGATATTTCGCTGCTGTTTTTTCCGCGACTTCCAACGGCAGCGCGGGTGCCGGCGGAGTCTTGTTCCATCCGGTGGATTCAAGCCAGTCGCGCACGAACTGCTTGTCGTACGAAGGTGGGTTCTTGCCCGGAGCATAACTGTCTGCCGGCCAGAAACGGCTGGAATCCGGGGTCAGGGCTTCGTCCATCAGGCAGAGCGTACCGTCTTCATCCAGGCCGAACTCAAACTTGGTATCCGCGATGATGATGCCGCGGGTGGCAGCATATTCGGCAGCGGCCTTGTACAGCATGATGGCGGCATCGCGGACCTTGTTGGCCATCTCTGCGCCAAGAATTTCGCTGCAGCGCTCGAACGAGATGTTTTCGTCGTGATCGCCGATGGCCGCCTTGGTGGACGGGGTGAAAATCGGTTCGGGCAGCTTGTCTGCCTCAACCAGACCGCCAGGTAATGGAATGCCGCAGATGGTGCCGTTCTTCTGGTACTCCTTCCAGCCGGAACCAACGATATAGCCACGTACGATGGCCTCGACCGGCAACGGCTTGAGGCGCTTGACCACCACGGCGCGACCTTCCACCTGTGGCAGATCCTCGGCGCTGACCACATCCTGCGCTTGCTGGCCGGTAAAGTGGCTGGGAATCAGATCCTTGAAGCGATCAAACCAGAAGTTTGAAATGGCCGTGAGGATTTTGCCCTTGTCCGGAATCGGTTCTGCCAGGATCACATCGAAAGCAGACAAGCGATCAGTGGCGATCATCAGCATGCGCTTGTCATCGATTTCGTACAGCTCGCGCACTTTGCCCGCGTAGATTTTTTTCAGGCTTTTCAGGTTGGTCGAAGTCAGACCGTTCATGGCACTTTCCGTGGTGATTCGGGAAAACCGCTATTTTGCCTGATTCGGCAGCGACCTGCATGGCCAAGCATGGGGGGCTGCCTATACTGAATCAACTACCAGATCGAAAAGGAGTATCAGGATGGCTTCCGGTCCTGCGCCCCAAGTGAACGATTGGCATGCCCTGAAACCGGATGAAGCGCTGGCCCGGAGTCAGAGCCGGTTAGAGGGATTGTCGGCTGCCGAAGTTGAGCGACGTCTGGCCGAGCATGGCCCCAATGTACTGCCGGCTCCGGCGCGGCGCAGTACGCTGATGCGTTTTGCCCTGCAGTTTCATAATGTACTGATCTATGTCTTGCTCGGTTCGGCCGGTGTGACGACCCTGCTGGGCCATTACGTGGATGCCGGCGTGATACTCGGCGTGGTTATCCTGAATGCCTTGATCGGCTTTATCCAGGAAGGCAAGGCTGAGCGTGCGCTTGATGCCATCCGCAACATGCTGACTTCCGTAGCGGTAGTAATCCGACATGGCGAACGGCACGAGATTCCGACCGAGGCGCTGGTACCTGGAGACATTGTTCTGCTGACGGCCGGAGACAAGGTGCCGGCAGACCTGCGCCTGCTTGAAACCAAGAACCTGCGCATTGAAGAATCCATCCTTACCGGCGAAGCGGTTGCAGTAGAGAAAGCCATTGAAGCCGTAGCGCGCGAAGCAGAGATTGGCGACAGGTTTTGCCTGGCTTTTTCCGGCACGCTGGTTGTCTATGGCCAAGGGCGCGGTGTCGTGGTTGCCACCGGCGGCGGCACCGAGATCGGCCGTATCAGCGCAATGCTGGCTGAGGTGCGGACGCTGGAGACCCCACTGCTGCGGAAAATGGCGGAATTCGCCAATCGGCTGACTATTACAATCGGCATTCTGACCGGGGTGGCCTTTTTTCTGGGCGTGCTTTGGCGTGATTTCACGCTCGACGAGATGTTTCTGGCAGCGGTCGGATTGGCTGTGGCAGCGATTCCGGAGGGCTTGCCAGCCATCGTGACGATTACTCTGGCGATCGGCGTGCAGCGCATGGCTAGGCGCAATGCCATCATCCGCCGCCTGCCGGCGGTGGAAACGCTGGGTTCGGTCACCGTGATCTGTACCGACAAGACCGGTACGCTGACCCGTAACGAGATGACGGTTCAGCAGCTGGTGATGGCAGACCGGTCATTTTCCGTAACGGGGGCTGGTTATGCGCCGCATGGCACCATCGCTTGCGAGGATCGCGAAATTGAAGCCGAGCAATGCCCTGCCTTGCTGGAACTGTACCGGGCGGCCATGCTGTGCAACGATGCAGAGGTCAGGCTGCATGCTGATGGCTGGGTGATGCAGGGTGATCCGACCGAGGGAGCGTTGGTGACGCTGGCACTGAAGGCCGGACTCGACCCGGCTTTCGAGCGCGATAGCCTGTCGCGCACCGATGTGATTCCGTTCGAATCCGAACACCGCTTCATGGCAACCTTGCATCATGATCATGCCGGCCATGCCTGGGTGTTTCTCAAAGGGGCGCCGGAAGCGGTGTTGGTCCGTTGTGAACGGCAGCGTAATGCGGAGGGTGAAACAAACGCGCTGGATGCTGGATTCTGGCATGCCCGCAGCGAAGCCATGGCCAGTGATGGCTTGCGTGTATTGGCGATAGCGGTGAAAGAAGTGCCGGTCGACAAGCTGGAACTGCTTTTTGATGATGCAGCGCAAGGGTTTGTGCTGCTGGGTCTGGCCGGCATCATTGATCCGCCGCGTGAGGAAGCCATTCGTGCGGTTGCCCTGTGCAAGCAGGCCGGTATTCGCGTGAAGATGATTACAGGTGATCATGCAGTCACAGCCCGTGCCATTGCCGGTCAACTCGGATTGGGCGATGAACTGGGACTGGTGCTGACTGGAGCTCAGATCGAAGCCATGGATGATACCCGGCTGCAGCAGGCGGTGATGACGGCCGATGTCTTCGCGCGTGCCAGCCCGGAGCACAAATTGCGTATCGTGACTGCGTTGCAGGCGCAGGGCGCCGTGGTGGCGATGACCGGGGATGGTGTCAACGATGCGCCGGCGCTCAAGCGCGCCGATGTCGGGGTGGCAATGGGGCTCAAGGGAACCGAGGCCGCGCGCGAAGCGGCGGAAATGGTGCTGGCCGACGACAACTTTGCCTCGATCAGCCATGCTGTCGAGGAAGGGCGTACCGTTTACGACAACATCAAGAAGGCCATTGCGTATGTGTTGCCGACCAGCTGTGGCGAGGGAGGCATCATCCTGATTGCGATATTGCTCGGCATTCAGCTGCCTGTGACACCGGTGCAGATCTTGTGGATCAACATGATCACCGCCGTGACATTATCCCTGTCGCTGGCGTTTTTGCCCGGTGATGATGCGGGTATGGCCAAGCCGCCGCGTGATCCGCACGAACCGCTGTTGTCCGGCTTCCTGGTCTGGCGGGTGGTGCTGGTCTCAGTGTTGATGGTGGTGGCGGCGCTCTGGGTGTTCTGGGGCGAGTTGGAGCGCGGTGGCGAGCTGGCGGCTGCGCGTACCGGGGCGGTCAACATGATCGTGATGGGCGAGATCGTTTATCTGCTTAACAGCCGTTATCTCTATCGCAGTATCCTTACTCCGAAGGCGCTGCTGGGCAACCGGCCTGCCTGGATTTCGATCGGCCTGATCATTCCGTTCCAGCTGGCATTTACCTGCTGGGGGCCGATGCAGCAATTGTTTGGCACCACGGCGATTTCAGCCATCGCTTGGCGCAATATTTTTCTTGCCGGATTGGTCATGCTGTTGCTGATCGAACTGGAAAAACTGCTGATGCGCCACCTGGTCAGCGGTGAGGCCGCCCGGATCCGGGCGATGAGCTAGCGCTTGTGTTTTCGTGTCCTGGCGTAGGCCTATTCGCCCCCGTACAGATAGAGCACGGTGGTATTCAGGGCATACAGCGAGAACAGCCCCAGGCTGATCCATTCCAGTGCCCGGAACAGGCGCTTGTTGGGGCGGTAAACCAATCCGACGATGACCACGCCTGTCATCATGATGGCCGACAGGGCCGACAGTGCGTGGCTGGCCGAAACATGGGCGAGCAGCGGCCCTGTCAGATAGAACGCGTCATCAATGGCCAGAATGAAGATGTTGAAAAGATTGCTACCCAGCAGGTTGGCAATTGCCATATCCAGCGCGCCGATGCGCAGGGCGCCGAAAGTCACCGCCAGCTCCGGCAGCGAGGTGGCAGCCGCGATGAAGAGTGTTCCGACAAAGGTTTTGTGCCAGCCCATGGCATCGGCCAGGGCTGAGCCGATGAAGGGCAGGGCGATGCCGGCGATGACCACGAAAAGCGCACAAGTGGCATAGCCCAGTGCAGCTTGTCGCAGCGAAATCTGCGGATAGCGGTCGGATACCTGTTCCATGGCAAGTTGCATTTGCTGTTTTTCGTAAAAAAACACTGCACGGATGGCCACGAAATACAGCAATACGATTGCCGGCGAGTACAGGCCGATATGCCCGATAGCCAAGCTGACGGATTGCCCGGCGAGCAAAATGTTGAGGCCGGAAAAACCGATCAGCACAATGCCGAACCCGGCTGACAACAGATGGCCTTGGCTAGCGCGCCGGTAAACGGATTCACCGGATGAGCAGAAATCCAGTACCGTCAGTATCATCAGATTGAATATGCAGCTGCCCATGACGTCGCCCACGGCAATGTTGGGAACGTGGGCGAGCGTAACTGCGCTGATTCCTGAAAAAAGCTCCGGTAAGGATGTGACGGTGGCCAGCAGGATCAGGCCGATCCAGCTGCCGGATAATCCAGTCTTGTCGGCAATGATGTCGCCATAGCGCGATAGTTTTGCACCGGCCACGCCGATTGTCGCCGCGCACAGGGCGAACAGCAGCCAGATCATGAAGAGGGAAGACATGGCACGGGTCCGGATCAATCCTGTTACCCGCAGTATAGGCAGTGCAAAAACAAACGGCCGTATGGAGTACGGCCGCTTGTTTGCTTGATCGGGCGTTTCCGATCAGATCAGAGCGTTTCCTGAATGGCCCTTGCCTGCTGCAGTGCCTTGTCGGCGGTCTCTGCCAGCACGTTAAAGTGGCCCATCTTGCGCCCGGGTCGGGCCTCTTTCTTGCCGTACAGATGCAGTTTGGCGTTCGGGGCGGTCATGAGTACTTCCCAGTTCGGTTCGCTGCCATCCTCGCCCCAGACATCGCCCAGCAGGTTGACCATCACGACCGGGCAGACCAGATCGGGCTTGCCCGGATAGAGGTTGCACATGGCGCGCACCTGCTGCTCGAACTGGCTGGTGAGCGTGGCATCAAGCGTGTAGTGGCCGGAGTTGTGCGGACGCGGGGCAATTTCGTTGATGACGAGACTATCGTCATCGAGCACGAAGAATTCGACAGCCAGCACGCCGACATAACCGAGGGCGGCAGCCAGCTGTTGTGCCATTGCCTGGGCTTTCTCGGCGATATCGGCATGCACGCGCGCCGGCACGATCGATACATCGAGAATGCCGGTCGGGTGTTCGTTTTCCGCAACCGGGAAGCTGGCGATTTCACCGGCTGCGGTACGGGTCACGATCGCGGAAACCTCGCATTTCAGCGGCAGCATCTTTTCCAGCACGCAGGGCTGGTGCTTGAGTTCGCTCAGTGCCAGATGCACATCCTCGACCGTCCTGACCCGGATCTGGCCTTTGCCGTCATAACCCAGCCGCGCGGTTTTCAGGATGCCTGGCAGATAGGGGGCGAGATCATCGGTCAGATTGGCAGCCGTGTTCACGGCCAGAAACGGGGCGGTAGCGAGGCCTGCATTGCGGATAAAGGTCTTTTCCGCGATGCGATCCTGCGCAATCGCAACGCAATCACCGGACGGGCTGACCGGCACGCCCTGGCGGGCCAGCCAGCGCATGGAGTCGGCGCTGACGTTTTCGAATTCGGTGGTCACTGCCGCGCAGGTGCGGGCCAGTTCGGCCAGCGCTTCCGGGTCGGTATAGGGTTTGCACAGATGAACGTCGGCAAAGTCCGCGGCAGGCGCTTGTGGATCCGGATCAAGCACCGTTACGCGATAGCCCATGGTTTTCGCTGCCGTGGTGAACATGCGGCCCAACTGGCCGCCACCGAGAATGCCCAGCATCGCGGGTGGCAGGATGGCAGAACCCGGACGTGCGCCGGCTTGGGTTTTCACTGTCATTTTGTTTCTCTTCGGTTCTTCTTCATCAGGATCAACATAGTGGCGTTCGCGTACACGGGCCAGGAGGGCATAGCCCCAGCGCGACCAGCCATAGACGGCGCCTGCCAGGATGCCCAGCGGCAGGGCATCGAGTACCGCAGGCCAGTAGGTGGCTACTTCCCCGGTTACGTGTTGCAGGCCGGCAAACAAGAGGCTGAAGGCACTGCCCCAGCCCAGTGCGCCTACTAGCAGGATGCTGTGCCAGCACCCACGCGCGCGGATCGCCTGCTGGTGGCGGGATTCTGCCGGTTGCAGCATCAGACTTCGGGCAACTCCATCGCCAGCACGGTATCTTTTTGCTTCTGGCGGAATTCCACCAGTTTGGCAGCGATTTCCGGATATTCATGCGCGAGCATGGCGACTGCGAACAGGCCGGCATTGGCCGCACCGGCTTCACCGATGGCAAAGGTGGCAACCGGAATGCCCTTGGGCATCTGGACAATCGAGAGTAGCGAGTCTTCGCCCCGCAGATATTTGGAGGGCACAGGCACCCCCAGTACCGGTACCGTGGTCTTGGCAGCCAGCATGCCCGGCAGATGGGCAGCACCGCCTGCGCCGGCGATGATGCAGCGCAAACCCCGCTCGTGCGCGGTTTCCGCATATTCAAACAGGAGATCAGGCGTGCGGTGCGCGGAAACCACCTTGCACTCGAATTCGACGCCAAAATCCTTGAGCTGACGGGCAGCGTGCTGCATCACTTCCCAGTCGCTGCTGCTTCCCATTACCACGCCAACCTGAACCATGGCACGCCCCTCGCAAAAAGTTTGAATTTTAACGAAAAACCTTGGTTCGGCACAGGTTTCCTGTCACCTGGATCAAACAGGCTTGATCCAGAATTCCATCGGGTCATCCAGTGCACCAAATCCCAGTGTGCGGTACAGCGCCTGCGCAACGGGATTGTCCTGCCGGACTTCAAGCGAGACCGCGCAGCAATTCTGGCAACGCGCGTGCTCAACCACGGCTTCCAGCAGCCGGCGGCCCAAGCCCTGGCCACGGTGGCTCGGCAAGACGACGAGGTCATGCAGATTCAGTCGCGGTCTGGCACGGAATGTCGAATAGCCCATGAAGCAGACGGCGACACCGACCACTTCATCGGCGGCCATGGCAATGAACGTGACACTGGCCGGGTGCGCCTTGAGCCCATCGATCACCTGTGCACGCACGCTATCGCTCAAGCCGGTGCCGCCACCCATCGGATCACGCGCATAGGCGTCCAGGCACTCAATGATGCCCCGGGCATGATCGGGATGATTGAGATCGGCGCACAGAACACGGTACATCGTTTACTCCTGCAACCAGCGTGCGGCGTCGATCGCGTAATAGGTGAGGATGGCATCGGCGCCGGCACGCTTGATGCTAAGCAAGCTTTCCAGGACCACCTTTTTTTCGTCCAGCCAGCCGTTTTGCGCGGCGGCCTTAAGCATCGCGTATTCGCCGGAGACCTGGTAGACCAGTGTCGGCACGGAGAATTCATCCTTCACGCGGCGCACGATGTCGAGATAGGGCAGTCCTGGTTTGACCATGACCATGTCCGCGCCTTCTTCCAGATCCAGCGCCACTTCGTGCAGGGCCTCGTCCGAATTGGCCGGGTCCATCTGGTAGGTTTCCTTGCTGCTCTTGCCCAGATTGGCGGCCGAGCCGACTGCATCACGGAACGGGCCGTAGAATGCCGATGCGTATTTGGCCGAATAGGCCAGGATGCGGGTGTGAATGTGGTTGTCGCGATCCAGTGCCGTGCGGATGGCGCCGATGCGGCCATCCATCATGTCCGAGGGCGCCACGACATCGGCGCCGGCCTCGGCATGGCTGAGCGCCTGGCGGATCAGGGCCGTGACGGTTTCGTCGTTCATGACATAGCCATGCTCGTCGATCAGACCATCCTGGCCGTGGCTGGTGTAGGGATCAAGCGCAACATCGGTGATGATGCCCAGTTGCGGAAAGCGTTCCTTCAAGGCACGTACCACGCGCGGAATCAGGCCCATGCGGTTCCAGGCTTCTTCGGCGCCAGGGGTTTTCAGCGCGGTTTCAATGACAGGAAACAGTGCCAGCGCCGGAATGCCGAGTTCGACGGCCTGTTCCGCCGTGGCATAGAGGTGATCGAGGGTCTGGCGTACCACGCCCGGCATCGAGGCGACCGCCTCGCAGCGGTCACGGCCTTCCAGAACGAAAACCGGCAGGATCAGATCATTGGCGGTGAGCATGTTTTCACGCATCAGGCGGCGTGAAAAATCATCGCGGCGCATGCGACGCAGGCGGGTGGCGGGAAACTGACGCGAGAAGATCATGGCGGTATCAATGTGGATGCGGATGACTGCCATTTTAGCGCTGCGTGCGCTAACCTGAAGCGAGAATATTCCCCAGAGGGATGAATCATGACGCTGGCTTATTCAAGCATGCTGCCGTTGGGCACAACGCTGCCGGATTTCACGCTGCAGGATGGCGAGGGTCGGGCATATACCCTGTCGAACCTTGCCGGACAGAAGGGGCTCTTTGTGATTTTCATCTGCAATCACTGCCCGTATGTGCTGCACGTCAATCCCTTGCTGGCGGCTTTGGGGCGGGAGTTGGCCGAGCAAGGGATCGGCATGGTGGCGATTTCCAGTAATGATGCCAAGGCCTATCCGGAAGATGCCCCGGCGCGCATGGCCGAGTTCGCGCTGGATTACGGTTATACCTTTCCGTATCTGTATGACGCCGATCAAGCAGTGGCCAGGGCGTTTCGTGCTGCCTGTACGCCGGACCCGTATCTGTTCGATGCGGAGCTGAAATTGGTGTATCGGGGCCGGCTGGATGCCACGCGCCCCAACCAGGGCCAGATCGCAACTGGCAACGATCTCAAGCATGCCGTGGCCAATATGTTGGCAGGGCGGCCACCGCTGGCAGAGCAGGTGCCCAGCAATGGCTGCAGCATCAAGTGGTTGCCGGGAAACTCATGTACTGAAGCCTAAGAAAAATCAGGCCGCCTGCTGGCCGAATTTTTCAAAGTCGGTATTCAGCGTGGTGTAGATGCCGCGCAGGTGCTGATCCAGCTCGGTGGTTTGCGCGGCCATCTGGCGCTCCATTTCTTCCAGCTCGTGGATGCGGTCTTCCAGCGTATCGGTTGCCTTGTGGATGCGCTTGATGCTTTCCAGCCGGCGGCGCAGCTGCATCTGGTGCTCGCGTACCTGGGTTTCCATCGGCGCCATCACCGCCTTGAGCCAGTTTTCCACATCGCGGTTGGCAATATCGAACACATACACCACGCGGCTGGCAACGATTTCAAAGAATTTGCGCGTTAGGCGCCCCTGGCTGGTGGTGAGCAGGTTGCCGACCGTGTTGAAATGCTCGCGGAAGGTCTTTTCCAGCCGGGTGAGTTCCTTGTGGTATTTGAGCGTGGAGAAGGGGGGCGGGGTGACACGTCCCAATCCATGCTCCTCGCTGAACTTCTGGTACATCGCCGACATCATGGCCTGGATTTCTGCAACCTGTTCCGCCGCCTTGTTGATGGATTGGCTGGAATCCTGGAAAAAGCGATCCATGATGGCACGCAAGCCCTTTTCGCCGAACGAGAACAGGGTTTTATCCATCTCGCTGCGGATGCGCACGATTTCCTCATTCAGGGCTTCGCGTCCGAGCAATGAATACAGCTTGTTGGTCTGCTGGCTGAACACGCTACGCAGCGCCTGGAAGCGCACCAACCCTTGTTCAAAGCGCTGCTTGTCGGTCTGCACCTTTTGCATCATCTGCGCCACGACATCCTGATTCTTGCCGCGCAATCCCATCAGTTCGCTCAGCTGCTCATCCACATTCTTGCGCCGCGCTGCCAGAATGCTGCGAATCGACATGACGATGTCTTCGATCTCGTCATGCGCGGCATCTCGCACGATATCCTGCTTGCCGGGCAGCAATTCTTCCGACAGCGCCCGCTCCAGTACGCTCAGGCGCGATTTCCCGAGCAGGGCATCATCCTGCTGCACCTTGGCGACCAGCGCTTTCTGGGCGGAAACCGGGTAGACATGCTCGGTGGGTACATTGAGCAATTCGGCGGTGGTGCGGATCTGCTTCTGGATTTCGCTCTCGATCTGGGCCGGGCTCTTCAGGTCGTCCCACATGCTGTCGATCTTGTTCAGTACCACGAGGCGGCCGCGTCGACCGGTTTGTCCACGCGCGATATGGTTGCGCCAGACTTCAATATCCGATTTGGTGACGCCGGTGTCGGCGGCGAGGATGAACAGGATCGCATGCGCATTGGGCAGCAGGTTCAGCGTCAGTTCGGGTTCGGTACCGATGGCATTCAGCCCCGGGGTATCCAGGATCACCAGCCCTTGTTCGAGCAAGGGGTGGGGAAAATTGATCACGGCATGGCGCCAGCACGGAATTTCGATTTCACCCGATGTGGCGGCGGCAGCCTGATCCGGGTCGTTCTCGTCGAACAATCCGTACTGGCGCGCCAGTTCGATGGCAACCTTGCGCGTCTTGCCGATTTCCAGAAAGGTGGCCTGGATGGCTTCCGGGTTATTCAGGTCCAGCGGAAATACTCGCCATTCATCCTGAAAGCGGCGGTACTCCTGGGTCGAGGCGTCGTTGGCACGGGTTTCGATCGGCAGCAGCTTGAGCGAAGGTGGCTGGTTCGCGTCGTAGAGCAACTCCGTCGGACACATGGTGGTGCGGCCCGCACTGGAGGGCAGGATGCGCTGGCCAAAGTGGGCAAAGAAAATCGCATTGATCAGCTCGGATTTGCCACGCGAGAACTCGGCCACGAAGGCGATGTTGAGTTTGTCTTCGCGCAGCTTGTCGAGCAGGCTCTGGATACGCATCGTGGTCTGGGCGTTTTCCAGATCCTGTTCACCGATCCAGCGAGACAGCCGACTGATCGATTGGGCGAGATTGCTGCGCCAGTTGCTGTAGGCCTGGAATTCGGCGGCCAGGTGATCGTTGGCGGCAATGGCATCGTTGTGCAGATAGTCGGCGATCATGCGTTTTCCTTTGAATATCAGGATGGCAACTGACATGGGCGAAATGTTTTCGATTTTAGACCAGTTTTCGTCAAGGAATGCGAAAGGATTGTGTCACGCAGGTGCGAGTGTTGCGGAATGCGGCATGCAGGCCGCTGGTGGGCGATGGAACTCGTCGCTCAGTGCTGGCATTGCATGCACCAGAATGTCGAGCGTTGACCCAGTCGGGCAACCTGGATCGGGTTGCCACAGAGACGGCATGGCTGGCTGCCGCGCCCGTAGGCCGCGCAATCAAGCGTGAAATAACCGGCTTTGCCATCGCTGTCGACATAGTCGCGCAGGGTGCTGCCTCCGGCCCGGATCGATGCTTCCAGCACTGTGCGGATGCTGTCGACCAGCCGGGTGGTTTCGCCGTGTGTGAGGCTGCTGGCTGCGCGCTGTGGTGCAATGCCGGCCTGGAACAGGGCTTCGCATGCGTAGATATTGCCGACGCCGACCACAAGATGCTGATCCATGATGGCGAGCTTGATGGCCGCTTGTCGGCCAGCCAGTGCGTGCGCCAGATAGTCGGGTGTGAATCTGTCCGACAGAGGTTCCGGACCGAGCTTGCTGATCAGCGGATGCTGTTCCGGCGGATCTTCCGTCCACACAAACGCACCGAAGCGGCGCGGGTCGCGGTAGCGCAGGCGCAGGCCCTGCTCGAACAACAGGTCGATATGCTCGTGTTTTTCGGCGGGAAAGGCTTCGGTCAGTACGCGCAGGCTGCCGGACATGCCCAGATGCACGATCAGCGTACCGCGTTCGAACCGGAACAGCAGATATTTGGCGCGACGCTGGATTTCCAGCAGTCGCTGCCCGGCCAGCAATTGGGGCAGGTCGGGTGGCACCGGCCAGCGCAGGCGTGCATTGCGCACGATCACTTCGGTGACACGATTGCCGCTCAGGCGTGGACTGATGCCGCGACGCGTGGTTTCAACTTCCGGCAATTCTGGCATGGGGCTTCTCGCGCATGGCTTGGACAAGATAGCCGAGTTTACCTAAGATGGTTCCTTTATTGTTTCACCGGTAGACGACATCGATGTTGCTCCGCTCCTGCCCCTTGCTGTTCCTGATCCTGACTGGCTGCGCCCTGACGCCGCAGCAGCCGGTTCCTATGGCTGCGCAGCCGGTACAGGAATCGCCGGGTACTGAAACGCGCGATGAGGGCTGGAAGCCGGAAGATCTGCCTGGTGTCGAGTTGTCTGCCGATCTTCTCTTGCGTTTTCTGGCGGGCGACATTGCCGCGCAACGCGGGCAGACGGCCTTTGCGGCCAAAAGCTGGCTGGATCTGGCCCAGCGTACCCGGGATCCGCGCATTGCCCGGCGGGCGGTTGAGCTGGCGTTGGGCTCCGGGCAGCTGACGGCAGCGCTGGATGCCGCCCAGATCTGGGTCGAGCGTTCGCCGCAATCGGTGCTGGCGCGCCAGTTGTACGTATCGCTGCTGATACGTGCCAATCGGCTGGATGTGCTCGAAGAACAGGTGCCGGCGTTCCTGGCATTGCCAGAGCGTGAACTCGCGGATTTCTACATGCAGTTGCATCAGCTGTGGGAGCGCAAGGCCGACCAGGCGCAGGTGGCACGTCTTACCGGTCTGCTGACAGCGGGCAAGGATGCCATGCCCGAGGCGCATTTTGCGCTGGCTGTCATGCATGCCTCGCGCACGCGGCTGGATGTGGCGCTGGGTGAGCTCGACGTTGCCCTGAAGCTGCGGCCCTGGTGGGAGCCGGCAGTGATGTACAAGGTGCAGCTGTTGCGTCAGCGCAATGATGTCGATGCGGCACTGACGCTGCTGCGTGAGGCAGGCAACAAGAATCCGATGCAGCAGGCCTATCCGCTGGCGCAGGCGCGCTTGCTCAATGAACTGCAGCGCACGGCTGAGGCACGTGCCGTGTATGAGACGATCCTGGCACGCCAGCCCGACCAGATCGAAGCGCTGGTCGGTGTCGG
The DNA here is from genome assembly GCF_055810895.1 of Formivibrio sp. oc-25. NCBI lineage: Bacteria > Pseudomonadati > Pseudomonadota > Betaproteobacteria > Neisseriales > Chitinibacteraceae > Formivibrio > Formivibrio sp. oc-25. The sequence continues at coordinate 155,139 of NZ_JBVVOL010000002.1, forward strand.
GTTGCTGGCGCTGCAGGCGCGGGATTTCGATGTGGCACATGACATGCTGTCGGCAGCCTTGAGCCGTGGTGCTTCCAATGCCGATTTGCTGCGCTACTACCTCGGGCAGATCGATGAAGAACGCCATCAGTATCGACAGGCGCTGGAGTGGTATCGGCAGGTGGCGGGGGATGAGCAGCGCCATGCGCAGATGCGTATCCCGCGTCTCTGGGCAAAGCAGGGAAATGAAGCACAAGCGCAGGCGGCGCTGAGTACGCTCTCGGCCGAATCGGATCAGGAAAAAATCGAAAACATCCAGATCGAAGGCCAAGTCTGGCGCGAATTGAAACAGCCGGCCAAGGGGCATGAAGTGCTGACGCGCGGGATTGCCCAATACCCGGATGCACTGGATCTGTATTACGACCGTTCGCTCATGGCCGATCTCTTGCAGCGCTATGCCGAGGGCGAAGCCGATCTGCGCTATATGCTGGAGCGGGATCCTGATAACGTGAATGCGCTCAACGCACTGGGCTACCTGCTGACCAATCGCGCCAACAAGCTGGAAGAGGCGCAGGTTTTGCTGGAGCAGGCCATTGCCGTCGAGCCGGATAATCCGGTGATCATCGACAGTGTCGGCTGGCTGCGCTTCAAGCAGGGGCGCCTGTCTGAGGCGCTGGAATGGCTTGAACGCGCCTATCGTCTGCTGCCGGATCCGGAAATTGCCGCGCATTACGCCGAGGTGCTGTGGGTGAGTGGCAAGCAGCAGGAAGCGAAGCGAGTGCTTGATGCTGCCTTGGCCGGCAGTCCGGAAGAAGAAATTCTGCTGGAAGTGCGCAAGCGCCTGGGGTGGTAACGTGCGCAGATTATTGTTGGTCTTGCTGCTGTTGCTGGCCGGCTGCGCCGGGCTCAAGACGCCGCCGGTGCCTTTGAACGGTTTTTCCGCCAGCGGCCGGGTCAGCATCCGTGCCGGCAGCGATTCGCATTATGCCAATTTCGGCTGGCAGGCCGAACGCGAGGCCGACCGACTGTCGTTCGGCAATCCGCTCGGGCAGACCCTGGCCGAGCTGGAAATCCACTATCAGCGTGGCCTGCCAGACTATGCCATCCTGCGCGATAGTGATGGCCGGGCACGAAGCGGCGAACCCGAGTCTCTTCTGTACGAGTCGACCGGCATGCGCCTGCCGGTTGCCGGTTTGCGCTGGTGGCTGCAGGGCTTGCCGGCGCCGGGGGCTGCCAGTCAGCGCACCACGGCTGAAGGTACCTTGATCGAGCAGGATGGCTGGCAGGTATTGGCCAGCGATTATTCGGAAACCAGCCCGGCGCCGCGTGGCCCGCGCAAGATTGTATTGACGCGCGATGATGTCACCGTGCGTATCGTGATTTCGGAATGGCAATGGCAGACTTCTCCCCAGCCCTGAATGATGCCGGTTTTCTGGGCTTCCCGGCTCCGGCCAAACTCAATTTGTTCCTGCATGTGATTGGCCGGCGTGCTGATGGCTATCATCTGCTGCAATCGGTGTTCCAGCTGGTCGATCGGTGCGATACGGTCTGGATCAAGCCCGACGAGAGTGGGAATATCGTGCGCCGCAATCCGCTGGCCGGTGTGCCGCCGGAAACCGACCTGATCTGGCGTGCCGCCAGGCTGTTGCAATCGCATACCGGCTGCAGCATGGGTGTGACGCTGGATCTGGACAAGCTACTGCCCATGGGCGGTGGCATGGGGGGGGGCAGCTCCGATGCCGCAACCGTATTGCTGGCGCTTAACCGCTTGTGGGGCCTGAATCTGTCACGCAAGGAGCTGATGGCGATCGGTTTGAGGCTGGGGGCCGATGTGCCTTTCTTCCTGTTCGGATGCAATGCGTTTGTTGAAGGCATTGGCGAAATCATGACGCCGGTGCCGTCGGAAGATGCCTGGTATGTGGTGCTGCACCCGGCCGTGCATGTGCCGACGCCGGATATTTTCCGCGATCCGGACTTGACACGGAATACGCCTGCCATTAAAGTGCGCGACCTCGCAGCTGCAACCACGCACAATGACCTGGAAGCAGTGGCGATCCGGCAACATCCGCTGATTGCACAGCATATCGATTGGTTGAATCAATATGCACCAGCAAGGATGACCGGTTCCGGAAGTTGTGTTTTTGCACGTTTTGCTTCACAAGATGAAACGACTCGTGTAATATCCCGGCTTCCTGATTTCTGGCACGGTTTCTCGGTGTGTGCCATGAGTCAACACCCGTTGCATGGGTTTGCTGATTAAGACTGGTCAGCAAGTTCGATAGGGGAGTCGCCAAGTTGGTTAAGGCATCGGATTTTGATTCCGACATGCGAAGGTTCGAATCCTTCCTCCCCTGCCAAATTCAAAAGAAAAGCGTGTAATGGCGATTACACGCTTTTCGTTTTTTCAGGATTGGGAAATGGCTTACGACAACCTAATGATCGTCACTGGCAATGCCAACCCCCGGCTTGCAGAAAGTGTGGTCAAACACCTCGATATCTCCTTGGGCCGCGCTGCGGTGGGCCGTTTTTCCGATGGCGAGGTAACGGTTGAGTTGCTGGAAAATGTTCGCGGTCGTGATGTATTCGTGCTGCAATCCACTTGCGCACCGACCAACGACAATCTGATGGAAATCATGCTGATGGTCGATGCGCTCAAGCGCGCTTCGGCCAGCCGCATTACTGCAGCCATTCCCTATTTCGGCTATGCCCGCCAGGATCGCCGCCCGCGTTCCGCCCGAGTGCCGATTTCGGCCAAGGTGGTCGCCAACATGCTGCAGGTGGCCGGTGTTGACCGCGTGCTGACGGTGGATGTGCATGCCGATCAGATCCAGGGTTTTTTCGATATCCCGGTGGACAACATCTACGCAACCCCGGTGCTGCTGGCCGATCTGAAATCCAAACAGTACGAAGACCTGATGGTTGTTTCGCCCGACGTTGGCGGCGTGCTGCGCGCGCGCGCCATGGCCAAGCAACTGGGCGTGGACATGGCCATTATCGACAAGCGCCGTCCCAAGGCCAACGTTTCCGAAGTGATGCATATCATCGGTGATGTGAAGGATCGTACCTGCCTGATCGTCGATGACATGATCGATACCGCCAACACGCTGTGCAAGGCGGCTGAAGCGCTCAAGAAATTCGGCGCCAAGCGCGTGCTGGCCTATGCCACGCACCCGGTGCTTTCGGGTGCTGCGGTCGAGCGGATCATGCAATCCGATCTGGATGAAGTCGTCGTGACCGATACGATTCCGCTGTCGGAAGCGGCCCAGAACTGCGGCCGCATCCGTGCCGTGACGATTGCCGGTCTGCTGGCCGAAACCATGCGCCGCATCAACAACGAAGAATCGGTATCCAGCCTGTTCGTAGACTGAGTTTTCGGCCCGTCGCCACTGGTGGTGGGCCAAGGTGCATTGCCTGGTCGCGGGCAATGCTTTTTTACTGCGCGCCTGATGCGCGCAATCTGGAGCAATTGAAATGACTTTTGAACTTCAAGCACAAAGCCGTCCAGCACAGGGCACCGGAGCGAGCCGCCGCCTGCGCAAGAGCGGCCTGTTGCCGGCTATCGTTTACGGTGGCGACAAGGCACCGCAAGCCATCTGTCTGGATCACAACAGCATGTACTACACGCTGCAGGATGAGACTTTCCACACCGCGCTGGTCAAGCTGAGCATCGATGGTGCTGCTGCGGAACAAGTGCTGTTGCGTGCCGTGCAGTACCACTCGTTCAAGCAACAAATCCTGCATCTGGATTTCCAGCGCGTGAATGACAGCACCACCGTTGAACTGAAGGTGCCGCTGCACTTCACCAACGGCGAAAACTGCCTGGGTGTGAAGCTGCAGGGCGGCGCGATCAGCCACGTGCTGAACGAAGTGCAAGTACGTTGCGTGGCCACCAAGCTGCCGGAATTCATCGAAGTGGATCTGGGCAGCCTGGACGCTGGCAATACTTCCGTGCACTTGTCCGACCTCAAGCTGCCCGAAGGCGTGGAAGTTGTTTCCCTGCTGCGCGGTGCCGACCTGGCCGTCGCCATGCTCAATGGCGCCAAGGCCTGATCGATCAGCTGCAGTCGTCATGCAAAACCCGCCGGCGCGAGCCCGCGGGTTTTTGTTTGCCCGTTGCATTTATCGTTGTTGCGAAAATGCGTAAGATTGCGCAATGACCAAGACCCGCATTCTTCTTGTCAATGACACGCCGGTTCATGTCGGCAAGCTGCGTGATGCCCTGGCTGCCCAAGGTTTTGAGGTGGTGGCTGAAGTGCATTCCGCAATCGAGCTGCCACAGGCCGTTGCGGCATTTCGCCCGGATGTGGTCATTGTCGATGCCGAATCTCCTTCGCGCGATACGCTGGAGCAGATCGCGGCCACCAATGCTTGTGCACCGCGCCCTATCGTGATGTTCACCGAGGCACGCGAGCAGGCCATGATCCGCGCTGCGGTGCAGGCGGGTGTGACGGCATACGTGGTCGATGGCCTTTCGCCCAGCCGCCTGCAGCCCTTGCTCGATGTGGCGGTGGCGCGTTTTCAGGAAGAGCAGCAGTTGCGCAGCAAGCTGGAAAGCACGGAGCGGCAGCTGGCTGAACGCAAATTGGTGGAGAAGGCCAAGGGCATCCTGATCGACAAGCGCGGCATGACCGAAGAAGCTGCCTATCAATTGTTGCGCACAACAGCGATGGAGCGCGGCCAGCGCATCGGTGAGGTTGCGCGCAATCTGATCGACGCGAGCAAGCTGCTGGGTTGATTCTTGCGCTGCGGTTGTGCCTGATTACCCTGTTTTGCCCTGAGCCGGTGCATGAAATGCTGGCATTGGGAGCGATTCTCGTTATTTTTCTTGTTTTCCCCCGGATTCTCTTACTGGCACGCTACTTGCTCAATATCGGGCAAGACGATGCCAATGGCGGCATCGATCAAAGATTCGGGCTGCCAATGGCGGTAGCCTGATCAGGACAAAGGCGTCCCGGTTTGCAGCAATGCAAGCCCGGACGCCTTTTTATTTTGCCCAAGGAGAATCCAGCATGAACAACTTGCCCGACAGTTCTTCCCTCGTGACCGACCCAGCCCGTCGCAATTTCCTGCGCAACTCATTATTGATGGCCGGTGCTGGCTCATTCCTGTGGGGCATGCCCGATGGCGCCAGTTCCAATGCCTGGGCGGCCGGAACGGATGCACCGGAGAAGAAGGATCTCAAGCTTGGTTTTATTCCGCTGACCGACTGCGCGCCGCTGGTGGTGGCCGTGGCCATGGGTTTCGACAAGAAATACGGGCTCAATATCACGCTTTCCAAGGAGGCCTCCTGGGCGGGTGTGCGCGACAAACTGGTCAACGGCGAGCTCGATGCGGCGCACGTGCTCTATGGCCTGATCTATGGCGTGCAGATGGGGGTGGGCGGGCCCAAGAAAGACATGGGGGTGCTGATGACGCTGAACAACAATGGCCAGGGCATCACGCTTTCCAACCAGCTCAAGGAGCAGAAAAAAGTCACCGATGGGCCGGGATTGGCCAAGTTGATCAAGGCCGAGCCCAAGGAATATACCTTTGCGCAGACTTTCCCGACCGGCACGCATGCGATGTGGCTGTATTACTGGCTGGCTACCTACGGCATTGATCCGTTCAAGGATGTGAAGACCATCGTGGTGCCGCCGCCGCAAATGGTGGCCAACATGAAGATCGACAATATGGATGGCTACTGCGTGGGCGAGCCATGGAATGCCCGGGCGATTGCAGACCAGATCGGTTTCTCCGTCGCCACCTCGCAGGACATCTGGGTCGACCATCCGGAAAAGGTGCTCGGTGTCACCGATGAATTCACCAAGAAATATCCGAATACCTGCCGCGCACTGATCATGGCTGTTCTGGAAGCCTGTCGTTTTATCGATGTGACCGCCAATCGCGAAAACGTGGCCAAACTGATCGCGCAGAAATCCTACGTGAACGCGCCGGAAGAAGTGATCGTCGGCCGTTTCCTTGGCCACTATGAAAACGGTCTGGGCAAGAAGTGGCAGGACCCGAATTACATGAAGTTCTTCAACGATGGCAAGGTCACCTTCCCGTATCTGTCGGATGGCATGTGGTTTCTGACGCAGCACAAGCGCTGGGGCCTCCTGAAATCCGATCCGGATTATCTGGCTGTTGCCAAGCAGGTGAACAAGATCGATCTCTACACCCAGGCAGCGACCGCGCTCAAGATTGCCGTACCGAAAGATCCGATGCGCAAGAGCACCCTGATCGACGGCGTGGTGTGGGATGGCAAGGATCCGGCCAAGTATGCCGCCGGTTTCAAGATCAAGGCCTGAGAAGGAGATGAGCATGAATCCCATTGCTGAAAAACACGTGGCCGGTGCGGTACGTGCCGTGCCCGCCGAATTGCTGCGTGAAGCACACATGGTCAGGGTGCGCGAGTGGGTGATGGCGATCCTGCCACCGCTGCTCGGGTTGATCGTGTTCTGCGCGATCTGGCAGGCCGTGACCCTGCAGACCAAGACCATCCCCGGCCCGCTGGAAACCTGGCATTCTGCCGCCGAGCTGTTTTCGAGCCCGTTCTACCAGAACGGCCCGAATGATCAGGGCATTGGCTGGAATATCCTGAGCTCGCTGCAGCGTGTGGGCATCGGCTTTGGCCTGGCAGCGCTGGTGGGAATCCCGGCCGGTTTCATCATCGGGCGTTTCCGGTTTATCGCCGCGATGCTCTCGCCGATCATCAGCCTGCTGCGCCCGGTCTCGCCACTGGCCTGGCTGCCGATTGGCCTGCTGGTGTTCAAGTCGGCCAATCCGGCTTCGATCTGGGTGATTTTCATCTCCAGTATCTGGCCGATCATCCTCAATACCGCCGCCGGCGTGGCGCAGGTGCCGCAGGATTACCTGAACGTGGCGCGTGTGCTGAATTTGTCGGAAGGCAAGATCATCACCCGGATTCTGCTGCCCTCGGTGTTGCCGCATCTGCTGACCGGCATCCGCCTCTCGATCGGCACCGCCTGGCTGGTGATCGTGGCGGCGGAAATGCTTACCGGTGGAGTGGGGCTGGGTTTCTGGGTATGGGATGAGTGGAACAACCTCAACGTGGCCCACATCATCGTCGCCATCTTTGTGGTCGGTATTGTCGGACTTTTGCTGGAGCAGGCGCTGATCAAGCTCGCCAACTGCTTCAGCTACAACTGAGGAGCACATCATGAACGCAGCCGTTACCGATCTGCACGACGCCCGCTTTGTCGAGCTTTCCGGCGTCAACAAGGCGTTTGCCACCCGCAAAGGGGTATTCCTGGCGCTGCAGGATGTGAACCTGACCATCCGCAAGGGTGAATTCATCTCGATCATCGGCCACTCCGGTTGCGGCAAGTCGACGGTGCTCAATCTGATCGCCGGCCTGCTGGAAGCGAGTTCCGGCGTACTGATCTGCAATGGTCGCGAGATCGCCGGCCCCGGGCCGGAGCGCGCGGTGGTGTTCCAGAACCACAGCCTGCTGCCATGGCTAACCTGCCACGACAATATCCTGCTCGCAGTCGAACAGGTGTTCGGCAAGAGGGAAGGCAAGTCCGAGCTCAAGGCACGCGCTGCGGCTGCGCTGGAACTGGTTGGTCTCGCGCATGCTGCTGAAAAACGTCCGAACGAGATTTCCGGCGGGATGAAGCAGCGGGTCGGCATTGCCCGGGCGCTGGCGATGGAACCGAAGGTGCTGCTGATGGATGAGCCCTTCGGTGCGCTCGATGCGCTGACCCGTGCGCACCTGCAGGATGAGCTGATTCGCATCGTGGCCCGGACAGGTTCGACCGTGGTCATGGTTACGCACGATGTCGACGAGGCCGTGCTGCTGTCCGATCGCATCGTGATGATGACCAACGGCCCGGCCGCTACCGTGGGAGATATCCTGTCCGTGCCGATTGCGCGCCCGCGCAACCGGCTGGAGCTCGCCGAAGATCCGGACTATCTGGCCGCGCGCAAGGCGGTGTTGGATTTTCTGTACCAGCGGCACGCGCGGCCTGAGGCTGCCTGAGAACCTGCCCCCGATCTTGCTGCGAAGCCGTGATCGTGGCTCATGCGCTGCTCTTCAACCCGCTGACGGCTTCTCGCGACAGATCGTGGACAAGTTATGCCAGAAACTGGTGATTCCCCCTGCCGTTGCCGCTATTTCGGGCAACGGCTTTTTTCCGGGCTGAGGTAGTTGAGAAAGTCGCTGGCCGGCATGGGCCGCGCATAGTGATAACCCTGTGCCTCGTCGCAGTGATACAGGCGCAGATGATCCAGCGTCTGCTGATCTTCCACACCTTCGGCGATGGTACGCAAGCCCAGGCTGCGTGCCATCTGGATCACCGCGCGCACGATGGCCGCATCATCCGGATCGTTGGCCAGATCACGAATGAAGGATTGATCGATCTTGAGTTTGTCTACCTTGAACCGTTTGAGATAGGCAAGGCTGGAGTAACCGGTACCGAAATCGTCGATAGAAAGCTTCACGCCCAGGTGCTTGAGCCGGATCACGGTAGCCAGCACTTTTTCGGTGTCCTGCAGCAGCAGCGATTCGGTGATTTCGAGCTCCAGCAGGCCGGGTTCCAGCCCGGAGTCGGCCAGTGCGCGTATTACCGATTGTTCGATATCGCCGCGCTTGAATTGCAGCACAGAAAGATTGACTGCGACCGCGAGCGTGTGGCCTGCTGCCTGCCATCTGGCCGCTTCGATGCATGCCTGCTGCAAGACCCATTCGCCGATGGGCACGATCAGGCCGCTTTCTTCTGCCACCGGAATGAAACGGGCCGGGGAAATCAGCCCCATTTGCGGATGCTGCCAGCGCAGCAGCGCTTCGGCTCCGATCAGTTGGCCACTGGCAATTTCGATTTGTGGCTGGAAGCACAGGAAAAACTGTTTTTGTTCGAGTGCCTGGCGCAGACCAAAGTGCAGGCTGAGCTGGTCACTGGCTTCGCTGTTCATGGCCTCGTCGAAAAAGCGATAGGTATTGCGCCCGGCCTCCTTGGCCTGGTACATCGCCATTTCTGCTTTCTTGAGCAGGCTTTCCAGATCCATGCCATCGTCGGGGCAAAGCGCGATGCCGATCGAGGCGGTCAGTGTCAGCTCGATCCCATCGATCCGGAAGGGTGCGGATAATCCGAGCATCAACTGGCCGAGCAAGCCGATGCAGGTTTCCATATCGGTCTGCGTTGGCAGCAGGATCAGAAATTCATCACCGCCCTGGCGGCAGACCGTATCGGTATCGGCAACCGATTGCCGCAAACGCTGGCCGACAGCGATCAGCAACTGGTCACCCAGGCCGTGCCCGAGTGAATCGTTGACGGCCTTGAATCGATCCAGATCCACCACCATCAGCGCCATCTTTCCCTCGCTGTGGCCGGCCTGCTGAATGGCGCGTTCCAGCCTGTCCTGCATCAGTTGCAGGTTGGGCAATCCGGTCAGCGCATCGTGGTAGGCCAGGAACCTGGCACGCTCCTCGGCTTGCCGGCGCTCGGTAATGTCGGTAAAGATCCAGATGCTGCCATCGTGCGGATGCTGCGGATCGAAAGCGCGTCCGGTGATCTCGGCCCAGAAATCGCTACCGTCGGCACGCGCAAGCAAGACACTACCGGTGAAATTCCGGCCCTGGCTCAAGGCGTGATAGCCTTCCTCGCCAAAGGCATTGAACGCATCTTCGGAGGAATACGTCTGGCGGGTCGATGCGCCGATCAGGCTACCTGGCGCGTAGCCGAGCATTTCTTCAAAGCGGCGGTTGCAGGAAACGATCTGGCGCTGGCGGATCATGGCGATGCCGACGATGCTGTTGTCGAGCAAGGCTTCCTTTTCTTCCAGCAGGCTGGCCAGCATTTCGTGGTTGCGCTTGCGCTCGGAGATATCGCGACCGACGATCACGCCATAGCAGCATTCACCTACCAGGGCGCAGCTGTAGGAAAGCTCCAGCCAGATGCTGTCGGCCTGGTCAGAATGCAGTTCGACGATTTGCGCTTGTGCGGGTCGGGTGCCGCAGGCGCTGTGGTTGCCGGATGATCCACACATTTCTTCATACACGGGGGCGATATCACCCAGCCCCAGCACGGCATACGGTTGCCCGATCAGCGATTCGACGGGTTTGTTCAGCAGCCGGCCCAGTGCTGCGTTGGCGTCCGCAATCCGGTTATGCGGTCGCTCGACCAGAATCACGCAATCCGGGGTTTGATCCAGCAGCAGGCGGAAACGCTCCAGCCGCTCCATGTTCTGGCGCAGCTGCGGGTAATAGCTCTTGTGCAGCGAATGCTCGCCCAGGCCGATGATGCTGGCCTTGCGTGCATCCCAGTCGTCATGCGGATCAGAGTGCTTCGGCATAAAGTATTTCGATATCTTCGCGCCGGGTACGACGCGGGTTGGTGACAAGGCAGGCATCATGATAGGCATGACCTGCCAGATCCGGAATATCGGCCGTGCGTACGCCGCGCCGGCCGAGATTGTCGGCAATGCCGATATTGCGACGCAGACTGGCCAGTTTTTCCGTGATGAGCCTGGCGCAGGCCGCCTCATTCATGCCATGCATGTAGAGGCCCATGGCATCGCCGATCTGGCGATAGCGATCGATGGCCGCATGCATGTTGAAGCGGATCACATGCTCGAGCAGCAGGGCATTGCATTCGCCATGCGGCAGATTGAGATAGCCGCCCAGCGAGTGGGCCATGGCATGCACGGCACCCAGGCTGGCGTTGGAAAAAGCCAGCCCCGCCTGCAGGCTGGCAAGCAGCATGTTTTCGCGTGCCGGCAGGTAGTGCGGGTCGGCCACGGCCTGTTCCAGGTTTTGCCAGACCAGGCGGATTGCCGCCAGTGCATGCACATCGACCACCGGCGAGCTGGCGGTGGAGACATAGGCTTCCACCGCGTGCGTGAGCGCATCCAGCCCGGTGCAGGCCGTCAGGTAGGGCGGCATGGTCAGCGTGGTTTCCGGGTCGACCAGCGCGACATCGGGCACCATGGTCTTGCTGATGATGGCCATCTTGTAGCGCTCGGTTTCATTGGTGATGATGCAGAACTGCGAAATATCGGCGGCAGTGCCGGCCGTGGTCGGGATGCAGATCAGTGGCGGGCCCGGCACTTCGACGCAATCCACGCCCTCGAAGTCGCTTACGTCGCAACCATTGGTATGCACGATGCCAATCGCCTTGGCGCAGTCCATCGGGCTGCCGCCACCGAGCGCGACAATGACATCGCAGCGCTCGCGTTCATACACCGCAGCGCCCGCCATCACTTCCTGCCGCTTGGGGTTGGGCGTGATGTCGCTGAACACGGCCGAGCTGATGCCGCATTCGGCCAGGTCATTCTGGACATCCGTGAGCCAGCCGGCCGCAATCACGCCGGGGTCAGTCACGATCAGGACGCGGCGCGCGCCAAAACGTTGTGCATAAAAACCGACGCGATGGCGTGAACCCACACCAAAGATGAATTCCGGTGCGACGAATTTGCGCATTTCATACAGTGACATTTGCATTGTCCCCCGTGTGTCCGGCCTATGTTTTTTTCGAAGGCTTCCTTTTCCATGGTAGCAGGCCGGCAGGGGTAGAAGTAGTGATGGCATAATCCCGAAAGTTGCCGCGATGACAGTTATGGCGGGCAGTTTCTTGTGAGCAGCGCAAAAAGTTTGATTGGGGTTGACCGACATGGCAGTGGATACGCGTGAATTGCTGGGCTTGTTGCCCGACCAGGAACGGCCCGTCACTTGGGCGGCCGGCAGCGATGCGCCGGAAAAAGCCGATCTGAAACTTGGTTTTATCCCGCTGACCGATTGCGCCCCGCTGGTGGTTGCCACGGCGATGGGGCTGGATCGCAAATACGGGCTGAATTTCACGCTGTCTCGCGAGCCTTCCTGGGCCAGCATCCGCGATAAACTCGGCAGCGGCGAGCTAGATGCCGCGCACATGCTGTATGGTATGGTCTACGGCCTGCAGCTGGGCGTAGGCGGGCCGCAGCAGGATATGGCCGTGCTGATGACGCTCAGCCGCAATGGCCAGGGCATCACGCTGGCCAATGCGCTGCGACAGCAGGGTGTGCGCGATGGCGAAAGTCTGGCCGCGCATATCAAGCGCCAATCCGTGCGCCCGGTGTTTGCCCAGACTTTCCCGACCGGCACGCATGCCATGTGGCTGTATTACTGGCTGGCCAGCTTTGGCGTGCACCCCCTGCAGGACATTGAATCGATCGTGGTGCCGCCGCCGCAGATGGTCTCGGCCATGCAGGCTGGCCACATGGTGGGCTATTGTGCCGGTGAGCCGTGGAATGCACGGGCGATCACGCAAAAAGTGGGGTTCACTGCAGCCACCAGCCAGCAGATCTGGCCGGATCACCCGGAAAAGGTCATCGGCACGACGCAAGCCTTTGTCGATCGATATCCCAATACCGCACGCGCGCTGATCATGGTCTTGCTGGAGGCCTGCCGCTATATCGATACCCTGGCCAATCGTTCACGGGTGGCTAACCTGATCGCGAGCTCGGCGTATGTGGATGCCGATGTCGCTGAAATCGAGGATCGTTTTCTCGGGCGCTATACCAATGGTCTGGGTCTGGCCTGGCAGGACCCGCACCGCATGCGCTTCCATGATGAGGGCAGGGTCAACTTTCCGTATCTCTCGGATGCGATGTGGTTTCTGACGCAATTGCGCCGTTGGGGCCTGCTCCGGCAGGAGCCGGATTATCTGGCACTGGCGCAGCAGGTGAACCGGACGGCGCTGTATGCCGAGGCAGCCAGCGCACTCGGAATTGCCGTACCGGAACAACCGATGCGCAAGAGTGTTCTGATCGATGGCAAGGTGTGGGATGGCACGCAGCCGGCCGACTATGCGGCCAGCTTTGCCATCTGTGCTTGAGAATCTGCCATTGGCTTGCAGCGATGTTGTCCATCCGACGGTAGCCCAGAGCCTTGGCGAATGTTTGCAGGTACACCCCTAACCCCTTCAAGGCCGCCGAGGAGGAAGCGAGACCCAGGCTCGCGACCGACGCAGGAAAGCGCAGAGCGCCGGCCGCCCGGGGGCTGCTTTCTTTGGTGACTTTCTTTGCAGAAACAAAGAAAGTCACTCACCTGCCGGGGTGAACTCCCGGCCAATCCCGGCGTGCAATGCCTTGTTCGCTGTTTATGGTGCTCGGCTTGAGCATGTGTAACGCTTAGAGCTTCACGATCTGTAGCGAGAAGCCATTACGCCGCTGAACGCTTCTCGCGACAAACGTTGAATAGGTTCTTAAAACTTCCAGCTCGCCTGCAGGCGCAGTTCCCGTCCCGGTTCGGCGTAACCCAGCACCGTGCTGGTGGTGCCGCTGGCGTAGAACGAGCTCTGGTCGTAGTAATACTTGTCGAACAGATTGCGGATGCTCAGGGTCAGGCGCGGGCCTTTCTTGCCTTGCGGATCCCAGTTGGCATACAGGTCGTGGATGCCATAGCCGGCCTTGGTGCCCTGCACATTGTTGCTGTTGGCCACCGTGTACGCCACCGACTCGACAAAGCGGCTGTTCCAGCCCAGCTCGATCTGCGCCGTGGGCGAGTAGGACAGCCCGGCGCTCCAGGTACGCCCGGTAGCTACGCCCAAGTTCATGTCGCCGTCCGACAACGCCCGGCCGTTGAGCTTGGGCTTGCTGTGCGCCACGCCGGCACTGATGCGGAACGGCCCGCTTTGCCAGCCGCCGCTCAACTCGTAGCCCTTGGAGACGACCTTGCCCAGATTGTCGCGCACGCTCGATGAATTGATATCGATGTAATCATCGATGGTCAGGTGGAACACCGAGCCCTTGAGGCTGAACGGCCCGCTGGCATAGTTGAAGCCCAGCTCGATATTGCGTGCGGTTTCTTCCTTCAGATCGCTGGCGTTGGGGCGTGCCGAGCCCAGATGCAGCATGAACGATTCCACCAGGCCGACGCCGCGCACGGTGCGCGATGTGCCGGTGTAGAAACCGAGCGCATCGGTAGCCTGCCAGTTCAGCCTGGCGCTCGGGCTGAAGCCGCTGCTGCTGAAGCTTTGGCCCATGCTGTCGTCGTAGCTGTATTGATCAAAGCGCGTGCCTGCGGTCAGGGCCAGACGTTGCCATAGCGGCACGGTGCCCTCGACGAATACACCCTTCACGTCGGATTCTTCCCGGCCGCTGGCGCTGGTCAGGTTATAGGCGTTGAGCGTGCGGGCTTCCTGGTTCAGGTAGTTCAGACCGTAGCGGATTTCCGCATCGCCAATTTTTGAGGTGAGTTTGGCGTTCACTCCGCGTCCCTCGACCTCTTCACCCCAGCGCCAGCCATCGGGCGAACCGGTCATGGCAAAGGCGCCGTTGTTGGTGCGCCAGTTGGTGGTCTGGTTGCGATAGCCGACCACTTCGGCCGCGGGGCCGCCGGCGCTGCCATCGTAGCGGTAGGTGGCAGTGAAGTTGTCCTGGCCCAGCTCCTGCTCCATCGGTGCCAGGCTGCGGGCAAAAATGGTCATGTTGTTGCGCAGGAAGCGGGCCCCTTCATCCTGCAAGGTGTTGTAACCCAGCGAGAGCGTATGGCCTTCCAGCAACCGCCAGTTCAGCTTGGCCAGCAGGCTATCCTGCGTGCTGGCGGTGTTGGTGTATTCATGGCCGCTGCCGTCCTTGTAGTTCTCTTTTTCCTGCCGGCTGCCGGAAACCAGGAAATCGAAGGCTTCCATCGGCTTGGCATAGGCGGTGGCACCGGCTTTCCAGCCCTTGTTGCTGGAATATTCGCCACTGAGGATGCCGCCGACTTTCTCGCCGGCTTCCAGCAGGTCACCGGCATCCTTGGTGGTCATGCGGATCGCGCCGGCCAGCGCGCCCGGGCCACTGCTCGGCAGCGCGGCGCCCTTGTCGATCTCGACCGATTTGATCAGGTCCGGATCGACCAGTATGCGGCCCTGATGGTGGAACACGTTGCCACCCTGGCTGGCGCCATCGAGCGTCTTGCCAAGCATCGTGTCCTCGATGCCACGCACGTAGACCTTCTGCGCGCTGGTCATGCCGCCGCCACCAACGTTCACGCCCAGTTCATCCTGGAAAACATCGCGAACATCGCGCGCAGCCTTGCGCTCCAGTGTTTCGGCATCGATGGTGATGCCCGATTCTGCTTGGCTTTGTGCCGTGACCTGCACTTCGGGCAGCGTGGTGTCGGCGGCGAGTGCCAGGCCCGGCTGGAACAGCGAGGCAATGGCAAAGCTGATCAGCGTTTTTCGGATAGCAAAAGATCTTTGAGTCGGGTTTTTTCTCGGTTGCAGGCAATTTGCCTGGGATAACCGGGTAAAGCGACGTTCAAGCATGGTGCGATCAACTCCCTGTATGTGATCAATGAGTTTGGTTGTGACGATTTATTGTTAACAATGAAAGTAATTATCATTTGTTGCGAGGGTATCCGGGACAGTTGGGTCGTTCAAGCCTGAAAATGGCCATATTGCTGAATCGTTGGCTTGCGCAAACAAAAAAATTGCTCAGGCAGAAAAGCAAGTGCTTGTCGGAAAACGGCGCGGAAATCCTGGGACGATGGCGGATCAAAGCGTCATTCTGTCTCTTGATTTATATCAATTGACATAAATTCTCATTATCAAATATATTCGGCCGGTCTTGATCAATCGCTGGCGTTGCCCATGAAACCTGGCCAGAAACAGGCTGCGCTGGCGCGCTGGATGCGGCCGGTGCATGTGTACTGCTCGCTGTTCATGCTGCTGGTGGCGCTGTTCTTTGCAGTGACCGGCATGACGCTCAATCACCGTGAATGGCTGCCGCACGCACCTGCGCCGCAACGCTGGGAAATCGCGTTGCCGGCTGAACTGATGGTGCGGGAACGCTGGGTGCAGCATCCGGACCGCTTGGGGCGCCAGGCATGGCAATGGCTGGCGGACACGCAATCGCTATCCGGCGTGGAGTTGCGTTACGACTGGGATGGCGAAGGCGTGATGCTGATCGATGCCAAGCGCCCCGGCGCGTACGTTGTGGCCGAGATCGACGTGATGCAGGGCAGGGTACTGATCGAGCATCACCGCAAGGGTTTCTGGGCGGTACTCAACGATCTGCATATGGGGCGCTACAGCCCGAAGGCGTGGCGCTGGTTTATCGATTTTTCCGGGGTGGCGATGCTGGTTTTCACCCTGAGCGGGCTGGTGCTGGTGTTGCCGCAACGCAAGCGGCGCGCGCGCCTGTTTGGTCTGGCTGCGGCCGGTGGCCTGCTGATGCTGGGATTGCACTGGCTGGCTGTCTGATGGGGTGTCTGGAGAACGCATGCTGAAACGAAAAACATGGGGCGCAGTGCTGCTGGGGCTGGCTACGTTGGCTCAGGCCGATGTCAGTGTGCGCTTCGATCTGCCGGCCAAGGAAGGCAGTCTGTATGCGCGGCCCTACGTGGCAGTGTGGGTGGAAACGCCTTCGGGCGAGCCGGTACAGACGCTGGCGGTGTGGCATAGGCAGACCGACTGGCTCAAGGATCTGACGCGCTGGTGGCGCAAGATCGGGCGTAGCGGCGATTACGCGGTCGATGCCGTGGCCGGTGCGACGCGCCAGCCCGGTGGTTATCAGCTGGTGTGGAACGGACGCAATCGTACCGGCCAGCCCGTGCCGCCCGGCAAGTATGTGATCCAGCTCGAGGCCTCGCGCGAGCACGGCAATCGCAGCCTGATCAGCGTGCCGATCGAGCTCGGCAAGTCCGCGCGGTTTACCCATCCGGCTGCCGAAGAGATCGGCCCGGTGCAGATTCAGACTGGAGTCCTGCCATGAAACGATTGCTGCAAAGAGCCTGTGCCGCGCTGGCGCTGCTTGGTGCGAGTCTGGTACAGGCGCACCCGGTATGGATGCTGCCCAGCGAGTTCAATGTCTCTGCCAGCGAGGCGTGGTGGATTACCGTGGATGCCAGTGTCTCGCACAGCGTGTTTCACCCGGATGGCCCGATCGGGCTGGATACCTTGCAGATCACCAATCCCGAGGGCGAACGCTTGCCCTCGGTTCCGTTTGCCAAGGGCAAGCGCCGTTCCGTCTTCGATCTGCAATTGAGCGACGAGGGCACTTATCTGGCCGAACTGCGCCTGCCGGTGCGTTATGTCACCACTTACCAGCAGGGCGCACGCAATACGGTGCGGCGCATGCTGGGGTTGAAGCAGGCGCTGCAGGCGCAGATTCCGGCAGGTGCGCGCGAGGTGAAAACCACGGCGTATCACATAGTCAGCCGCTTCTATGTCACGCGCAAGGCACCGACACGCACCGTCATGTTGCCTACGGGCAAGGGGATCGAGCTGCTGCCTGTCACGCATCCGGCCGATATCGTGGTCGGCGAGCCTGCCATCTTCCGGCTGACGCGCGATGGCCAGCCGCTGGCCGGGGTCGAGATCGAACTGGTTCCGCACGGCACCTATTACCGCAACGACCGGCGCCAGACCCTGCTGAAAACCGATGCGGCCGGCGAGGTGCGTTTCGAGCCCGCCATGATGGGGCCGCACCTGATGACGGTGCCGGTCGAGGTGGCCAGCACCAATCCGCAGGTGGATGCCGAATCGATGTTGTTTTATCTGAGCTTCGAGGCCCTGGGGCAATGAAGCGCCGGCTCTTTCTGTTGGCCTGGGCGCTGACCGTGCCGGCCCATGCGCATACGCCGATGCTGGATTGCCGCATGGAAGGGAGGGAAATTGTCTGTACCCCCGGTTTCAGCGATGGCACGCCGGCGCCGGGCATGACCGTGCAGGTTTACAGCTATGCCGACGAATTGCTGCAAAAGGCGCAGGCGGATAGCCAGTCCCGGGTGAAATTCCAGCGCCCACCGGGCGATTTTTATATCCGTTTCGATCCGGGGCATGAATCCCCGGCCGAATTCGACCATGCCGATTTGCCAGCAAGTGAGTAGAAAACCGGAAATGCAGACCGTTCGGGATAAACCTGCCCAGGATGAAGCAATGCTGAGCGCACACGCCATCAGGACGCAGTGGCGGCCGATCCTCAGCGATTACCGCCGCATCGATGCCGCCGAGGATGGGGCGCCGGCGCTGATGCAGGGACGGGCCGGGCTGTGGCAGGTGCGCCCGGGTTTTTACCTTTACACGGCGGACTGGGTGCATCTGCAGGATATGCAGTGCCAGGCCATGTTGCATCCCGGCGTGCATGTCCTGCTGCGTTTGCAGGGCTGTGCCGGACTCTCGCTGGGCGATACGCCGCTGCTGCCCGATCCGCAGGCGCAGGATGCCACGGGGTCTGCCGGCCTCGCTTTTTTCCTTGCCGAGCCGACACCGATGATCCGGCAGGCAAGTGTGGAAACATGCGAGCGCATGGTGGGATTGCTGCTGATGCCGCAGTGGCTGGAAAACCATGGCCTGCTTTCAATGGATATCCGCGCGGGATGGGGGCGGCACCTCTCGTACCGGCGGTGGCGGCCTTCGGCCCGGGCGACCACGCTGGCCAACCAGTTGTTGCGCCAGGGTACACAAGCGAATCCGTTGCAGCAGTTGCTGTGCGAGAGCAAGGCGCTGGAGCTGGTGGCCGAAGCGCTCGATTTCCTGGCTTGCGATCAACCGGAAAGCGCCGGCCTGCGCCCGGATGAATTCCGTCGTGTCAGCCGGCTGAAGGCCTTTCTCGATAGCGGCGAGGCAGACCGGCTGGATCTGGCAGCGATTGCCCAGTATGCCGGCTGCAACGCGAATTCCTTGCAGCAGTGGTTTCGTCAGGCCTATGGCAAGACGATTTTTGACTACCTGCGTGAATCCCGTCTGCGCCGCGCTGCCCGCCTGCTGGAGCAGGATGGCATCAGTGTGGGGCAGGCGGCCGAGGTGGCCGGTTATAACAGCCAATCCAATTTCTCGACTGCCTTTAGGCGCTGTTTCGGCATCTGCCCCAAGCAGATGCGCTGCAAGGTGTAAATGGCGTGTGTGATGTAACACGCGCAACACCCGCCAAGGCGAGAATTCCTGTGGGGTAATTTGCCAGTGAGAGCCTGTTCACGATCATTTCACTGCAGCGCCAGACAGGAAAAGGGCTGGCCACAAGGCGAACGACGCTGGCAATAACGGGTTATTTCCAAGGCGTTCAACGCAGTGGATGGCCATTTTCCTGCCTGGCCCGGCGGGTTCCGGGCATTGCCGGCAGCCGCCGGCGTTACAAACCGCTTGTGGTACACGTACCACGACACGGTTTGTGTCTTGGCCTCTATCCGGCACTGCCCAGAACGCTGCGGTGAAATGATCGTGAACAGGCTCTGAAACCGCCGTGCGCGGCTTCGGTGCAAATTACTGCTCCGTTGGCACCCCCCTGGTGCAAGCCCCTCCGGCCTCTGAGGGGTATTTTTTTATCCGTACACAGTATTGATAACGATTTTCATCCTTGGCACAGGCTTTGCTTTGCTGATGGCAATCCGGCACAACGAGGTGCCGGGATGTATCGCACAGATCATGTGCGGTGAGGTGGTACAGGACAAAGGCGTCTGGAAGCTTGTTATCCATGCAGGCATCCCGGCGCTTTTTTGCTTTCTGGAGAACAAGATGAACAAGAGTTTCTGGCAGTCCGGGCATACCCCGACGCTACTGTCCGCGTTTTGCTATTTCGACCTGAGCTTCATGGTCTGGTATCTGCTGGGCCCACTGGCGGTGCTGATTGCCACCGATCTGCAACTGGATGCCCAGCAGCGCGGCATGATGGTCGCCACGCCGACGCTGGCCGGCGCGGTATTGCGCCTGCTGTTCGGCATGCTGGTCGATCGCATCGGCCCGAAGAAAACCGGGCTGATTGCACAAGTCATCGTGCTGGTGGGGCTGGCTGCCGCCTGGAAGATCGGCGTGCACAGCTACGGTCAGGTGCTGCTCCTAGGGCTTTGCCTGGGCGTGGCCGGTGCGGCATTTGCGATTGCGCTGCCGCTGGCTTCGCGCTGGTATCCGCCCGAGCATCAGGGCAAGGCGCTTGGCATTGCCGGGGCGGGTAATTCCGGTACCGTGTTCGCCGCGCTGTTCGCGCCGGCGCTGGCGATTGCCTACGGCTGGCAGAACGTATTCGGCCTGTCGCTGATTCCGCTCGGCTTTGCCTTCGTGGTGTTTCTGGTCTTTGCCAAGGATGCGCCCAACGCACCGCCGCCCAAGTCGCTGAACCAGTACCTGAAAGCCCTGGGCGATGCCGATGCCTGGTGGTTCATGTTCTTCTACTGCGTGACCTTCGGTGGTTTCCTGGGTCTGGCGAGCTCGCTGCCGAGCTTCTTCCATGATCAGTTCGGCATGGCGCCGAAAATGGCCGGCTTTGCCACGGCGGCGTGTGTGCTGGCCGGTTCGGTGATGCGCCCGATCGGCGGCACGATTGCCGACCGCATCGGCGGCATCAAGAGCCTGTTGATCATGTATACCGTCGCGGCGGTCTGCATCGCCGGAGTGGGGGTCGGCCTCGGTGCGGTGCTGACCATCGTGCTCTTCATCGGCGCGATGCTGGCGCTGGGCGCAGGCAACGGTTCGGTGTTCCAGCTGGTGCCGCAGCGTTTCGCCAAGGAAATCGGCGTGATGACCGGGCTCATCGGCATGGCCGGCGGCATCGGTGGTTTCCTGCTCGCCGCCGGGCTGGGCATGGTCAAGCAGCACAGCGGCAGCTACCAGCTCGGGTTGTGGGTGTTCGCTGGACTGGCACTGTTTGCCTGGGTGGGGCTGGCTCGCGTGAAGCACCGCTGGCGTACGACGTGGGGGTCGGCAGCGTCGACTTCTGCGCGCGTCTAATCTAGTGGTATGAGTGCCCAGATCCTCCACTGGGGTGGCCAAAGCCACCCCGGCCAGAAAAGCCGCAACGAAGACGCCTGGCAGGCTGTCCAGCCTGCCCCGCCTTTGCCTGCAAGTCTGGGCGCGCTATTCCTGTTGGCCGATGGCGTGAGCGATTGCGCCGATGGTGCGCTCGCGGCGCAGAGCACGGTGCGCACGCTGGCAGCCGATTATTACGCGGCCCCGCAAACCTGGAGTGCCACGCAAACGCTGCAAAGCCTGCTTGCCGCGCAAAATCGCTGGTTGCTGGCGCAGCCGCACCAGCTGCTCTTGACCACGATTGCCGCACTGGCGCTGCGCGGCCATCGCTACACCGTGGCGAGTGTCGGCGATACACGCGTCTATCTGCTGCGCAGCGGTGAGCTGCAGCAGCTCAGCGTCGATCACAACTGGGCGCAGCCCGGCTGGCAGCATGTGTTGAAGCGTGCGGTTGGGCTCGATGCGCATCTGGTGCCCGATTTTGCCGATGGCGAGCTGCAGGTAGGCGACCGTTTTCTGCTGGCTTGCGATGGTATCTGGCAGCCCTTGGGCGATGATCGCCTCAGGCAACTGTTAAGCGATTTCCCCGATCCGCAGGCTGCATGTGAAGCGCTGATCCGCAATGCGCTGGCGGCCGGCGGCGACGACAACGCCACCGCCATCGTGATCGACATCGCCAGCCTGCCCGAGCGCGCACTGGCGGACGATTTCGCCAGCATGTCCGCGCTGCCGCTGCCGCCGAAACTCAAGGCCGGCGATACGCTCGACGGATTGCACATCGACAGCATCCTGCACGAAGCGCGCGGCAGCCTGCTCTATCGTGTGCATAACGCTGCGGGCGAGCCGTGGCTGTTGAAAACGTTGCCGCCGCGCTCCGAAGATGATGAGCTTGCGCGCCAATCCTTGATGATCGAGGAGTGGCTGCTCGCCCGCATGGCCAGCCATTATTTTCCCGAGATCGGCCAGCACAGCGGGCGCAACTACCTTTACCTCCTGATCCGTGAATACGAAGGCGCGACGCTTGCCGCACGCCGCGAGCGCCACGAGGCCTGGAGCGTGCCGGCCGGGGTGCAGATCGGACTGCGGCTGCTGCGCGCGCTGGGGCTCCTGCACCGCAAGAATGTGCTGCATCGCGATATCAAGCCCGAGAACATCCATCTCGCCGACGATGGCCGGCTGCGCCTGCTCGATTTCGGCGCGGCCTGCTGCCCGGGGCTGACCGACGACGGCGCCACCACGCAACCGGGTACGCCAAGCTTCATGGCGCCCGAGCTGCTGGCCGGCGAACCCGCCAGTGTGCAGACCGATCTGTATGCCGCCGGCGTGACGCTCTACTGGCTTTTCACAGGCCACTATCCGTATGGCGAAATCGAACCGTTCCAGCGCCCGCATTTCGGCGAACCCGCCCGGCCTACCCGCTGGCGTCCGGACCTGCCGGCCTGGCTGGAAAACCTGCTGCTGAAGGCCGTCGCCCGTGATCCCGCCCAGCGTTTTGAAACCGCCGAGGAATTCGTGCACGCGCTGGAAATGGGCGAGCGCGATCCGGTGGCACGCCGCCATGTGCCGCTGATCGAACGCGAGCCGCTGAAGTTCTGGCAAACCCTGGCGCTGGTCGCCTTGGTACTCGATCTGGTATTGCTTTACCTGCTTTTGCTGACAGGGTAATGCCCCGCCACAGTGCGCCCGTGCCCCGGGGCAGTGCGTTGTCTAGCGTTCGCAAACCGGAAAACCGGCAAAAAACATTATCTGGACTGAGAATCACTCGCTGGCACAGGGTTTGCTTTGTATCAAACAAATCCTGCGGCAATGATGCTGCAGATATCGGAAGACCGGCCCAAAGGCGGGTAGTGTCTTCCCAGGGACAAAGGCGTCCGTGGTGGATCGAAAGATCGCACCCCGGGCGCTTTTTTTATTTCTGCAGGCAAAGATCCCCGCAGCAAAAAGAACAAGGAGATTCCGATGCAAAAGCCAAAATTAGTCTTGATCGGCAACGGCATGGCGGGCGTGCGCACACTCGAAGAGTTGTTCAAGCTCAAGCCCGACATGTACGACGTGACTGTCTTCGGCGCCGAACCTCATCCCAACTACAACCGCATCCTGCTCTCGCCGGTGCTGGCGGGCGAGCAGACCGTGCAGGACATCATCCTGAACGATCTGGATTGGTATGCCGATCACAACATCACGCTGCATCTGAACAAGAAAGTGGTGAAGATCGACCGCGTGAACCGCAAGGTGATCGCCGCCGACGGTACCGAGGCCGAGTACGACCGCCTGCTGCTCGCCACCGGCTCCAACCCGTTCATCCTGCCGATTCCGGGCAAGGATCTGCCGGGTGTGATCACCTACCGCGATATTTATGACACCGAGCAGATGATCGAAGCGGCCAAGGTGCACAAGCATGCGGTGGTGATCGGTGGTGGATTGCTGGGGCTGGAAGCCGCCAACGGCCTGATGCTGCGCGGCATGGACGTGACCGTGGTGCATCTGGGCGAATGGCTGCTGGAGCGCCAGCTCGACAAGACCGCCGGCAAATTGCTGCAGAAGTCTCTGGAAGATCGTGGCCTCAAGTTCCTGCTGCAAAAGCAGACTGCAGAATTGATTGCCGGGGAATCGGGTCGCGTGGCTGCGGTGAAGTTCAAGGATGGCGAGGTGATCCCGGCCGATCTGGTGGTGATGGCCGTGGGCATCCGTCCGAACTACGATCTGGCCGAATCGGCCGGCCTGCACTGCAATCGCGGCATCGTCGTCAACGATACGCTGCAGACGTTCGACCCCAAGATCTATGCGATCGGCGAATGCGTGAACCATCGCGGCACCGCCTATGGACTGGTTGCGCCGCTGTTCGAAATGGCCAAGGTTGCCGCCAACCATCTGGCCAACTACGGTATCGGTGCCTACAAGGGTTCTATCCTGTCGACCAAGCTCAAGGTCACCGGTATCGACCTTTTCTCGGCCGGCAACTTCATGGGCGGCGACGACACCGAGGACATCATCCTGTCCGACCCGTTCGGTGGCGTGTACAAGCGTCTGGTGGTGCAGGACGACAAGCTGGTCGGCGCTTGCCTCTACGGCGATACCGCCGATGGCGCGTGGTACTTCAAACTGATCCGCGAAGGGCGCACGATCAAAGAGCTGCGTGACCGCCTGATGTTCGGCGAATCCGAAGTCGGCGATACCGGCCACCAGGGCCACAACAAGGCTGCGGCGATGCAAGATAGCGACGAGGTCTGCGGCTGCAATGGCATCACCAAGGGCACCATCGTGCAGGCGATCAAGGAAAAGGGCCTCTTCACGGTTGACGACGTGAAGAAGTGCACCAAGGCCTCGGGCTCGTGCGGATCGTGCAAGGGGCTGGTCGAACAGATCCTGATCAATACGCTCGGCACCTCGTTCCAGGCCGCACCGAAGGACAAGGCGATCTGCGGTTGTACCGATCACGGCCACGAAGCCATACGCAAGGCGATCCGCGAACAGCACCTGACCAGCATCCCGGACACGATGGCCGCGCTGCAATGGCGCACCCCCAACGGCTGCGCAACCTGCCGCCCGGCGCTGAACTACTACCTGATCTCGACCTGGCCCAAGGAAGCGAAGGACGATCCGCAAAGCCGTTTCATCAACGAGCGCGCGCACGGCAACATCCAGAAGGACGGCACCTACTCGGTGGTGCCGCAGATGAAGGGTGGCGTGACCAATCCGTCTGAATTGCGCCGGATCGCCGATGTGGCCGACAAATATCACATCCCGATGGTCAAGGTGACCGGCGGCCAGCGTATCGATCTGCTGGGTGTGAAGAAGGAAGACCTGGTCGATGTCTGGAAGGATCTGGGCATGAACTCCGGCCACGCCTACGGTAAGTCGATCCGCACGGTGAAGACCTGCGTCGGCAGCGAATTCTGCCGCTTCGGCACGCAGAACAGCACGCAGATGGGCATCGATCTGGAGACCATGCTCGCGAACATGTGGTCGCCGCACAAGGTCAAACTCGCCGTATCGGGCTGTCCGCGCAACTGCGCAGAATCGGGCATCAAGGACGTGGGTGTGATCGGCGTCGATTCGGGCTGGGAAATCTACGTCGCCGGCAATGGCGGCATCAAGACCGAAGTCGCGCACTTCTTCGTCAAGGTAAAGACTGCCGAGGAAGTGAAGGAATACAGCGGCGCCTTCCTGCAGCTCTACCGCGAGGAAGCGTTCTATCTGGAGCGCACCGTGCATTACGTGAATCGCGTCGGCCTGGAATACGTGAAGAGCAAGGTGGTGGCCGACGAGGCCAACCGCAAGGCGCTGTACGAGCGGCTGCTGTTTGCGCTCGAAGGCTTGCCCGATCCGTGGCAGGCCCGCATCGAGGGTGCGCAGAAACACGAATACAAAATTCTGGAGGTTCAGCCATGAGCGAATTCAAGAAAATCTGCAAGCTGGAAGAGATTCCGCAACTGGGCAGCCGCGTGGTGAAGTGCAAGAACGGCAACGATATCGCGATCTTTCGCAACGCCGAGGACAAGGTGTTTGCGTTGACTGACAAGTGCCCGCACAAGGGCGGGCCGCTGTCTCAGGGCATCGTCTACGGCGAGACCGTGGCCTGCCCGCTGCATGGCTGGCAGATCGGGCTTGCCACCGGCGAGGCAGCCGCGCCGGATGTGGGGTGTGCGCACAAGCATGCGGTGAAGGTTGAGGGTGGCGAGGTGTATCTGGAGTTGTGATCTGTCTGTCACCCTCTCTCGTGCGGGAGAGGGTGGGGATAGCGCGGGTTTTATGCGCCCTTCGGCGCGCTGTTTTGGGTGCCGGTCCCGCCCAGCGTGGCGTGATACTTTCTTTGCTTCTGCAAAGAAAGTATCCAAAGAAAGCAGCCCCCAACGTCCGGCGCTCCGCGCTGCCCTGCGTCGGTCGCGAGCCTGGGTCTCGCTCCGCTCCTCGGCGGCCTTACAGGGGATCGGGGTGTTCTTGCCCACGACTGCGCACCAGATGCAATACGCAGTACCACCCGTTCCCCTTGCCACGCCGAGCATCGCAGAAGATCGTGGGGTTTCGGCGAGGACTGCTTGAGCCCACAGGGCGAGTTCCGCAGCCGCCACGATCTTCGAGAAGCGCAAGGGAACCCGAAGGGCGTGGCAGCGGGGTCGCCTTGGGGGTGAAGGGGGGCTTGGCGAAGCAAGCCTCCCTTCCTGCCCGCCGGGCGGAACCGGCACCTAAATGACTGCGCCGCAGGCGCTGAATAAATAGGATTGACGCTGACAGATCCACAGGAGCGTCAACAACATGGTGACTACGATGACCACTACCATCCGCTCCACCTGCTGCTACTGCGGCGTCGGCTGCGGCGTGCTGATCGAAACCGACGGCCGCAACGTCATCGGCATCCAGGGCGATCCGCAGCATCCGGCCAACTTTGGCCGGCTGTGCACCAAGGGCATGACGCTGCCGCTGACCGCCAGCCATGAAGGTCGCCTGCTGCATCCGGAACTGCGCCACTCGCGCGAAGAAAAGCGCCACCCGGTGAGCTGGGATGCCGCGCTTGATCATGTGGCCGAGCGTTTTGCCGAGATCATCCGCAAGCATGGCTCGGATTCGGTCGCTTTCTACCTTTCCGGCCAACTGCTGACCGAGGACTACTACGTCTTCAACAAGCTCGCCAAGGGCTTGATCGGCACGGCCAATATCGATACCAACTCGCGCCTGTGCATGTCGAGCGCGGTGACTGGCTACAAGAAAGCCTTCGGTGTCGACGGCCCGCCCTGCAGCTACGAAGATCTGGAACTCGCCGATACCGTGCTGTTCGCCGGTTCGAACATGGCCTATGCGCATCCGGTGCTGTTCCGCCGCCTCGAAGCGGCCAAGGCCGCGCGCCCTGAGACACGCTGGATCGTGATCGATCCGCGCCGCACCGATACCGCCGCGCTGGCCGACCTGCATCTGGCGATCCAGCCTGGTACCGATGTGGCGCTGTTCAACGGCATGTTGCACTACCTGATCTGGGAAGACCGGCTTGATCATGAACTGATTGCGCAGCACACCGAAGGGTTCAGCGAGCTGCGCAAACTCGTGCGCGAATACACGCCGAAGATGGCGGCGGAAATCTGCGGGATTGCGGAAGCCGATCTCGTCACGGCGGCCGAATGGTTTGCCGATGCCAAGGGCGCGCTGTCGCTCTACTGCATGGGGCTCAACCAGTCGAGCCATGGCACCGACAAGAACGTGGCGCTGATCAACCTGCATCTGGCCACCGGCCAGCTGGGCCGCCCCGGCGCCGGGCCGTTTTCGCTCACCGGTCAGCCCAACGCGATGGGCGGGCGCGAGGTCGGTGGTTTGTCCACCATGCTCGCGAGCCACCGAGATCTGGAAAACCCGGCGCATCGTGCCGAGCTGGCGCAAATCTGGGGGATAGACAAGGCCATCCTGCCGATTGCGCGTGGCAAGACGGCAGTGGAATTGTTCGATGCGGTGAAATCCGGAGAAATCAAGGCTGTGTGGATTGCCTGCACCAATCCCGCGCACTCGATGCCGGACATCGGCAGCGTGCGTGCCGCGCTGGAAGCTGCCGAGCTGGTGGTGGTGCAGGAGGTATTTGCCGATACCGATACCATGGCGTTTGCCGATGTGGTGTTGCCAGCGCGAACCTGGGGCGAGAAGGAGGGCGTGGTAACCAATACCGAGCGGCGCATTTCGCGCGTGCGCCCGGCCGTGCCCGCGGTGGGCGAGGCGATGGGCGACTGGTGGATTGCCGCGCAGTTTGCGCGCAAGCTGGCTCGCCGCATCCGGCCCGGGCTGGAAACGCTGTTCGATTTCGATTCGCCCGAGGCGGTTTTCAACGATTACCGTGCCACGACTGCCGGGCGCGATATCGATATCACCGGTCTCGATTACGCCCTGCTCGATACCGGCCCGCGCCAGTGGCCGCTGCCGGCTGGTTCGAACGAGGGCACGGCGCGCCTCTACACCGATCACGTCTATCAAACTGCGTCGGGCAAGGCGCAGTTCAATGCCGTTAAGTACCAACCGGTGGCGGAAAGCGTGAGTTCGCGCTACCCGTTCCGTTTGTTGACCGGCAGGCTCCGCGACCAGTGGCACGGCATGAGCCGCACCGGGCGCGTGCCGCAACTGTTCGAGCATGTCAGCGAGGCCCGGTTGGGCATGGAAAAGGGTGACATGGAGCGCCGCAGTCTCAAGGATGGCGATCTGGTGGTGCTGGAGAGCAAGCGCGGCAAGCTGATCGTGGCAGTAGAAGCCTCGCACGAACTGCCATCGGGCAGCGTGTTCCTGCCCATGCACTGGAATGCCCAGTTCATGCAGGCCGGCGGCGTTAACGAGGTAACGATCGGCGCGGTCGATCCGTTCTCGTTCCAGCCTGAACTCAAGCATGCCGCCGTGCGGATCGAAAAGATCGAATTGCCGTGGAGCTGCGTGGTGGTGCGCGAGGGCGACGTGCAGATGCTGATGCACAAGCTGCGTCCATTGCTGGCGCGTTGCCGCTGGGCGAGTCTTTCGTTGATGGGGCGCGAGCATCCGAAGGTGGTATTGCGCGTGGCCGATCATGGCGCGCCGGAAGGCTGGCTCGATGCCATCGACGAAATCCTGGATTTCGAAGTGACGCCCTCTCCTTCCGAAGTAGGGCGAGGGGGACATTCAGCGCCTGCGGCGCAGAGTGGTGTAACTTGCCTGCATTACCGCGATACCCGGCGCGGGGTCGACAAGGTGGCGATGTGGTCGGAAGACAATCGTCTGATCGGTTTGAAACTGGCCGGCGAAACCGTGGCGCAGGATTGGTTGCTGGCCTTGATGAAGACCGATGGTCAGTGGCAATGGCCACGGCAATGGGTCTTCCTGCCCAATGCCACGGCGCCCTCCGGTGCGCCGGGCAAGGATCGCACGGTCTGCAATTGCCTGGGCGTGACCGAATCCGCGATCAAGGCCGAGCTGGCCAAGGGGGCCGACCTGCCGATGCTGCAGATGAAGCTCAAGTGCGGCACCTCGTGCGGATCGTGCGTGCCGGAACTCAAGCGACTGGCTACGGCGAGACCGGTTGCAAGCTGACAAAAGGCGGCGCAAGCTCGGGGTTTTCCTTGCGCCATCTTGAACATGAATACCCCGGATAACGAACTCGGCCGTTTGCTGCGCCTGCCCAGCTTTACCTCGTTCTGGATTGCACGGCTGTTTACCATCAGCGGCTATCAGATGCTGTGCGTGGCAATCGGCTGGCACCTGTACGACATCACCGGCAGCGCGCTCGATCTGGGCCTGATCGGGCTGGTGCAGTTCCTGCCGCGCGTGCTGTTTGCACTGATGGCGGGCGAGGTGGCCGACAGGTTCGATCGGCGCCGCGTGGCCGCAGTGAGCCAGTTCTTGCAGGGTGTGTGCGCGCTGGGGCTGATGGCCAGTTTCTGGCTGCCGGAATACGCGCGGGCAATGATCTATGCCGTGTCGTTCCTGGTAGGCGCGGCGCGGACCTTCGAGTTCCCTGCCACGCAGGCGATGCTGCCGCGCGTGGTCCCGGCCGAACTGCTGCCATCGGCGATTGCGCTGTCGTCCTCGGCGGTTCAGGTCGCCACCATCGCGGCACCGGCGCTGGGCGGCATCGTGTATGTACTGGGCGCGACCACGGTGTATGCGCTGACCGGCAGCCTGTACCTGATCGCGTGTTTCCTGATGGCGCGGGTGCAATTTATCAAGCGCGATCATGAGCCGACCTTGGTGCGTGCGGCCGGATGGGATTCGCTACTCGCGGGTATCCGTTTCATCAGGAGCAAGCCGGCGATTCTGGGGGCGATTTCGCTTGATCTGTTCGCCGTGCTGCTCGGTGGTGCCACGGCACTGCTGCCGATCTATGCCAAAGATATCCTGCATACCGGGCCGTGGGGGCTTGGCCTGCTGCGGGCGGCACCAGCCATCGGTGCGCTGGCGATGGGCGCGTGGCTCGCACGCAAGCCGATCAAGACTCAGGTCGGCAAGACCATGTTCGCCTCGGTGGCGGTATTTGGCCTGGCGACCATCGTGTTCGGTGTATCGACCTGGCTGCCGCTGTCGTTCGTGGCGCTGACTGTACTGGGCGCTTCCGACATGATCAGCGTGGTGATCCGCGGCTCGTTCGTGCAACTGGAAACGCCGGATGACATGCGCGGGCGCGTCAGCGCGGTGAACTCGCTGTTTATTGGTGCGTCCAACCAGCTCGGCGAGTTTGAATCCGGCGTGGTCGCTGCCGCGCTCGGGCCGGTGCTGTCGGTGGTGACCGGCGGCGTGGGAACGCTGATCGTGGTGGCATTGTGGATGAGGTGGTTTCCGCAGTTGGTGCAGCAGGACCGCATGCCGGGCACTTGATTGGCTTCCTTGAAAAGTTGGCTGATACTTGTTGCCGGGATTGGCCGGGAGTTCACCCCGGCGGGTGAGTTTCTTTTCTTGTCTCGCCAAGAAAAGAAACCAAAAGAAGGCGACCCCGGGCGGCCGGCGCTCCGCGCTTCCCTCGTTTGGTCGGGAGCCTGGGTCTCCCTCCTCGCACTCGGCGGCCTTGAAGGGGTTTGGGGTGTATTTGCAAGCGAATGCGATAGTACATGCAAGTGCATGCAAACCGGGAAGTGCTGCGCCAAACTACCCGTTTTACTCCCCTCGCCCGCGTGCGGGAGAGGGGCTGGGGGAGAGGGTGAATCGATGCTTGAGCTCATTTTCATATAGTCCTTGGGAGCCTGACATAGCCATGAATCCCAGCCTGGTTGACCCCTTTGGCCGGCGCATCGACTACGTTCGCGTATCGGTCACCGATCGTTGCGATCTGCGTTGCAGCTATTGCTTGCCCAAGGATGCGCATGGCTTCGAGACACCGGCCAACTGGCTCACGTTTGACGAAATCACGCGCCTGATGGCGGCGTTTGTTGAACTCGGTACGCGCCGTATCCGGCTCACCGGGGGCGAGCCGCTTACGCGCAAACATCTGGCCGATCTTGTCGCCCGGCTCTCCGCCTTGCCGGGGCTGGAAGACCTCTCGCTTTCCACCAATGCTACGCTGCTCGCTGCGCAAGCGGCCGATCTGAAAGCTGCCGGACTCAGGCGGCTCAATATCAGCCTCGATACGCTTGATCGGCAGAAATTTGCGCGCATCACCGGGCGCGATGTGCTGCCGCAGGTGCTGGCCGGTATCGATGCGGCACTCGTGGCCGGGTTCGGGCGCATCAAGCTCAATGCGGTGGCGCTGCCGGATACGTCGTCTGCGGAAATCGAAAACCTGTTCACCTATGCGATCGAGCGCGGGCTGACCTTGCGCCTGATCGAGCCGATGCCGATGGGCGATACCGGCCGCGCCCATGCAGCGGCCAGCCTGGAAACAACGCGGCTGGCGCTGGCCGATAAATTCGGCCTGCAGCCGAGCGTCGATGAGCTGGGCGGCGGGCCGGCACGTTACTGGCAAACGGCAGACCGCCGCGCGCATATCGGCTTCATCACGCCGATGTCGCAGCATTTCTGCGCGACCTGCAACCGCGTGCGCCTGACCGTCGAGGGCGCGCTCTACCTGTGCCTGGGGCAGGAAGACAAGATGGAGTTTCGTGAATTGCTGCGCAGTGGCGCGAGCGCGGAAGAACTGCAAGCCGCAATCCGCGCGGCAATTGCGTTGAAGCCAGAACGGCATGAATTCGTCGAGCAGCCGGCCAAGCTGGTGCGTTTCATGTCTCGTACCGGCGGCTAATCCGGTCATCCCTCGCATCCCGGTGGCGATCCGGCATGGATCGCTTTTTTGCGTCAATAATGAAGTGCACGTTATCCGATCTTCATGCGGCATGGCTTGGGCCCTGTCGGCGAAGGAGAATGCATGCACGATGTTTTCAGCGAGTTCGCGCTGCTTCTGCTGATTTCAGCGATTACCGGTGCGCTGGCGATCCGTCTGCGCCAGCCGGTGCTGATCGCCTATATCGTCGTCGGCATCCTGGTTGGCCCGGCGGTGCTGGGGGTAGTCAGCGCGCAGGATCAGATCGATCTGTTGGCGCAGATCGGGGTGGCGGTTTTACTGTTCGTGGTCGGGCTCAAGCTTGATCTGCAGCATGTGCGCCATATCGGTCCGGTGGCGCTGGCCACCGGCCTGGGTCAGCTTGCTTTCACCATTGCTTTTGGTTTCGTCTTGATCCTGCTGTTGGGAAAGCCAGTGCTGGAAGCGCTGTATGTGGCGGTGGCACTGACCTTTTCCAGTACCATCATCATCGTCAAACTGCTTTCCGACAAGCGAGAACTGGATGCGCTGCATGGGCGTATCGCGGTCGGTTTTCTGATCGTGCAGGATCTGGCGGTGGTGCTGGCCATGATGGTGATGAGCACCTTGCGCGGTGGCGAGGGTAGCGTCTGGGATGTTGCATGGTCGCTGGCCTTGCGTCTTGCACTCACGGCGGGCTTGATCGTGGTCTTGATGCGACTGGTTCTGCCGCGCGTGGTGGCCACGATGGCGCGCTCACAGGAATTGCTGCTGGTCTTTGCGATTGCCTGGGGGGTGGCGCTGGCGGCGTTGGGGGAGTGGGCCGGATTCAGCAAGGAGGCCGGCGCGTTTCTGGCGGGGTTTACCCTGGCATCCACCAGCTACCGTGATGCGATCAATGCCAGGCTGACCGGTATTCGTGATTTCCTGCTGCTGTTTTTCTTTATCGATCTGGGC
Organism: Formivibrio sp. oc-25; assembly: GCF_055810895.1. Taxonomy (NCBI): domain Bacteria; kingdom Pseudomonadati; phylum Pseudomonadota; class Betaproteobacteria; order Neisseriales; family Chitinibacteraceae; genus Formivibrio; species Formivibrio sp. oc-25. Next base: position 187,383 of record NZ_JBVVOL010000002.1, read on the forward strand.
GCCAAGCTGGATTTCTCGACGCTGGGCGCGGAAGTCGTGCCTGCCTTGCTGCTGGCGCTGTTCGTGCTGATCGGCAATCCACTCATCGTCATGGCCATCATGGGCTATATGGGCTACCGCAAGCGCACCGGTTTTCTGGCCGGGCTGACCGTGGCGCAGATCAGCGAATTCTCGATCGTGTTCGTGGCGATGGGTATCTCGCTTGGCCATGTCGGTCGGGGGGCGCTTGGTCTGACGACACTGGTCGGGCTGATCACCATTGCCTTGTCGACCTACATGATTCTGTATTCGCACCCGCTGTACGAGCGCGTGTCGCCCTGGCTTGGCTGGTTTGAACGGCGACATCCGTTTCGCGAGCTGGCGGTGGAAAGTCAGCGACACGCCCATGATCAGCCGGACGTGATCGTATTCGGCCTCGGCCGCTACGGTGGCCGGTTGGCGCAGGGGCTCAGGCAGGCGGGACTGACGGTGCTGGGCGTAGATTTCGATCCGGAACTGGTGCGTGCCATGCGCAAAAAAGGACTGGCCGTGCAGTTTGGCGATGGGCTGGATCCGGATTTTCTGGATGGCCTGCCGCTGGCGCAGATGGCCTGGGTGGTCAGTACCCTGCCCGATGTCGAGTCGAACCGGGTTTTATTGTCCATGCTCCGGGAGCGTCGTTTCGCCGGTGAGGTCGCCATTCTTGCACGGGAGGAAAACGATGGCTTGCTGCTCAAGCGCGCTGGCGCACCGACCGTGATTTATCCGATCCGGAATGCCGTGGATTACACCGTCGAGCATCTGACTACGCTGATTCGTCCAAAGGAGATCCAGCCATGAAACCACCCACCGCGATTCTCGCCGCAACCGATTTGTCTGCGCCGTCGCGCCATGCTGCCGAGCGGGCTTGCCAACTGGCTGCGCAAATGGGGGCCAGTCTGAATCTGCTGCATGTTTTGCAGCAGGGCGCACTGGCGCAGATGCAGCAATTGATCGGACCTGCGGCCGAGGTTTATGCGCAGCAGATTGCCGCCGAGGCGGCCAGAGCGCTGGATGGCCTGGCGGCGGATTGCGTGCGCAAGCACGATATCGTGGTCGAGAGCGAGGTCATTGAAGGTGCCGTGGTCAACAGTATCTGCACCCAAGCCGCTGCGCTGGCAGCTGATCTGCTGGTGGTGGGTGCACGCGGCGAGGGTTTCCTGCGCCACATGCTGCTGGGCTCAACCGCCTCGCGTCTTTTGCGCAAGACATTGCTGCCGGTGCTGGTCGTCAAGCAATCACCGCATGAAGCCTACCGGCGCCTGCTGGTAACAGTGGATTTCTCACCCTTGTCGGAGCTTGTATTGGCGCAGGCCCGCGCGATCGCGCCGCAGGCCCAGTTGGTGTTGCTGCATGCGTTCGAAGTACCCTTCGAGGGCAAGTTGATGTTTGCCGGTGTGGAAGAGGCGGAGATCTACCGCTACCGGATCAGCGCCAAGCAGGAGGCGATGCGCAAGTTGCACGAATTCGCAGCAGTAGCCGGTCTGGCTGCGGATGCAGCCACGCTGCTGGTGCAGCACGGCGATGCCACGCAGCAGATCATCCGGCAGGAGCAGGAACAGGATTGTGACCTGATTGTGCTGGGCAAGCATGGTGATTTGCTCGAAGACTACCTGCTTGGCAGCGTCACCAAGCATGTACTGGCGGAATCGCAGGGCGATGTGCTGGTGGTGTCTGCGGGGGAAGCTGCTTGACAAAGCTCTAAACAAAAACGCGGCATCCGTCGACTGGATACCGCGTTTTTTACTGCTTCAGAGGGTTCAGGCCTGGTGCCGATCCCTGAACTGGTAATAGAAGGTGTAGGCCCAGCACGCCGCACAGAACGAAAACGCGGCTTCCATGAACGAGAACACCAGCAGGATCGAGGCAGGCACGATCCACATGCTGCTGCCGGCGAGCCACAGAATGGTGCCCACGCTGCTGGCGATGAGCAGCAGCTTGTTGGCAAACATCTTGGCGCCGGCATTTTCCTTGTGGCCGGCCTTGCCGATCTTCTGCAGCAGCGCGGCATACAGGCGGTGGCTGGGGCAGCGGTAGTGGCCCAGAACGCCGCGCACGAAACCTTGCACGATCAGGATCGGGAGCAGGAAAGGCAGCTTGAAGGCGATGGCCAGGAGACACAGGGTAAAGGTGGTCAGCGCATCCAGGCGGGCGGCGTTGGACCAGATCGGGGGAACGTCAAAGCGCAGCATGATGGCATCTCCTGATGATTGAGGCATGAAGCATTAAGCTTCGATGTGATTCATTATATTTATATATATTTTATATTGTCAAATACCGTATGTCGCCGGTCTCGTGGTTTTCCTCGATTGACGATGATTTCTGACGGGCACAGACTTCCCCCTCTTGCGTGTGAATGCCATGCACGCGTTCAAAAACTGGTTTTTCATGCTCGTTTCCCGTTACTTGTCCCGTCTTCTGGCACCTGATTCGCTCTGGCGAGTCGGGGATTTTCGCAAGCTGTTCTATGCCACCACGCTGGTATTCCTTGGCACGGCAGTTTCGCAGATGGCCTTGCCGCTGACCGCGATCCAGTTGCTGGGCGCGGGTGCGAGCGAGATGGGCATTCTGGCCGCCTGCCAGTTGCTGCCGTTCGTGACGGTTGGCCTGCCGGCCGGGGTGTGGATCGACCGCAGCCGCAAGAAGCGGCTGGCCATGGCTTTCGATATGGCTTCGGCCTGCGCCTTGGCACTGGTGCCGCTCGGTGCGTGGTTCGGCTTTCTTTCCATGCCGATCCTGTATCTGGTCGGCTTTGTGGTGTCGACCACGGAAGCGATCGGCGGCTCGGCCTTGCAGGTGTTCATTACCCAATTGGTTGGGCGCGAAGCCTTGGTCAGTGCCAACAGCAAGCTCGCGGCGGGGTCTTCGATTTCCATGGTGGTCGGGCCGGCGCTGGCTGCTGCGCTGGTTTCGCTGCTGGGCGCGCCGTTTGCGGTCTGCCTGAATGTGCTGGGCTTTGCCGGCTCGGCTTTTTTCATTGGCCGCATCGCATTCCACGAAGCCATGCCCCAGTCATCGGCCGAACCTTTCCTGCGCCAGATGCGCGATGGCCTGGTCTTTGTCTGGCAATCGCCGATGCTGCGCCGACTGGTAATGGTGGTTGCGGTCTGGATCATGCTGGCCGATTCCTTCAAGGCGCTGTATGTGCTGCATGCCTCGCGCAACCTGCTGCTGGAGCCCGGCGCGATTGCACTCGTCAACACGCTGGGGGCGCTGGGCGGGCTGGCCGGTGCACCGCTCGCGCATGGACTGGCGCGGCGGATGGGCATCCGCAATGCGCTGCTGTGCGGCGTGGTGCTGGCTGCCTGCGGCATTGCCGCCTACACCTTGCCGGGTGCCGGGCTGCCCGGTGCTGCCATCTGGGCCGGCCTTGCCCTGTTGCTGTTCGATTGCGGATCGGCGATCTACATCGTCAATTACCTGACCTTGCGCCAGACCGTCACACCGGATGCCTTGCTGGGGCGCATGGTAACTTCAATGAGATTTGTTACCATTCTCCCCGGGCCGATTGGCGCCATGGTGATTGGCCGCTCAGGCGATGCATTCGGGCTGGTGCCTGTTTTCCTGGCAATCGCGGCCTGCCTGACGCTGGTTGCCTGCTGGGGGGCGCGCTACCTGCCGCACTCCGGCGCCGGCCGTCATTGATACTCTGGAGAAATGCAATGGATTACCTGGTTGTCCGGCATGCCCACATGGGGTTTGTCTATCTATCGATCACGCTGTTCGTGCTGCGTGCCCTGCTGCAGTTTGCCGGCATCGACTGGCGCAAATGGAAGCCGCTGAAAATTCTGCCGCACGTGAACGATACGCTGTTGCTGTCGGCAGCCATCTGGCTCTCAGTAACAAGCCAGCAGTATCCGTTCGTGGCCGGCTGGCTCACCGCCAAGGTGATCGGGCTGCTGGCGTATATCGGCTTTGGCATGCTGGCCTTGCGCCGCAACGCCCCGTTGCGCCTGCGCCTGCCGGCATTCCTGGCAGCGCTTGCCAGCGTGAGTTACGTGGTACTGGTGGCTACCACGCGTTCGCCTTCGCTGGGCTTGCTGTAACTTGCTGCTTTCATCCGTGACATCCGCTTGTCTGGCAGGCCATCCGGCCAGACAAGGATCATTCCCCTCCCAAGTCATATCCGCAGTGGTCTATCAATAAACAAAGAAACCTTTCCGCGGGAAAATCATGGCACGCCCTGCCAGGCTGGTCTTTTTCGTGTTGCTGGCGTTGCTGCTGGCCGCAGCGGCCTTGTTCGGCCTCTGGCGTCTGCGCCAGGATGAACTACCGGCAGGGATTGTCTCCGGCAATGGCCGGCTAGAAGCCACCGAAGTCGATGTGGCGACCAAGCTGGCTGGCCGCATCGTCAGCCTGACCCCTCGCGAAGGTGATCAGGTCGAGCGCGGCCAGATTATCGCTACGCTGGATGCCGAGAGCATTGCCGCACAACTGCGTGCCGCCGAGGCGCAGGTGAAGCAGGCGGAGGCGGCCAGGCAGGAGGCATTGGCCGGCGTGCGCAAGGCATCCAGCGACAGGATGCTGGCTGCAAAGACGCTGCAGCGCTCGCAGGAACTGGTGGCGCGCAATTTCATCTCTGCCCAGAAACTCGATGGCGATCGCAGCGCGTTGCAAAGCGCCGATGCCGCACTGGCCGCTGCCCAAATCCGCGTAAACGAAGCCGATGCAGCAATCCAGGCCGCGATCGCGCAAAGTCAGAGCCTGCGTGCCAGTGTGGACGACAACACGCTCAGGGCGCCGATCAGCGGGCGCGTGCTGTACCGGCTGGCCGAGCCGGGCGAGGTGGTTGCCAGTGGCGGCAAGGTGCTGACTCTGCTCGATCTGGGCGATGTGTTCATGACGGTCTATCTGCCTACCCAGGAAGTGGGCAAGCTGGCGCTGGGCCGCGAAGCGCGCATCGTGCTCGATGCTTTGTCACTGCCTGTTCCTGCCCGTGTGGCATTCGTGTCGCCACGTGCCCAGTTCACCCCGCGCGAGGTGGAAACGCGCAGCGAGCGGGAAAAACTGATGTTCCGCGTCAAGCTGCGCGTCGATGCCGGCTGGCTGGCGGATCATGCCGATCTGGTCAAATCCGGCATGCCTGGCATGGCCTATCTGCGGCTCGATCCCGCACAGGATTGGCCGGCCAATCTGCAGGTGAAATAGATCATGACCGCCTGCGCTGCCTGGCTTGAGCAGGTTGGCCAGCGTTACGCCAGCGTGGCTGCGCTGGATGCGGTGGATCTGGCGCTGCCGGCCGGTTGCATGGTCGGCCTGATCGGGCCGGATGGCGTGGGCAAATCCACGCTGCTGGCGCTGGTGGCTGGCGCACGCGAAATCCAGCAGGGCAGGGTGGAAACGCTGGGCTGCAATATGGCCGATGCTCATGCCCGTGCCGCCATCCAGCCGCGCATCGCCTACATGCCGCAAGGGCTGGGGCGCAATCTGTATCCCACGCTTTCCGTCTTCGAGAATGTCGAATTCTTCGCCCGCCTGTTCGGCCAGAACCGGCGCGAGCGCGAACAGCGCATCGCCAGCCTGCTGGGCCACACCGGGCTGGCGCCATTTTGCGACCGGCCAGCGGCCAAGCTCTCGGGCGGAATGAAGCAGAAGCTGGGTCTGTGCTGTGCGCTGATCCACGATCCGGACTTGCTGATCCTGGATGAACCGACCACCGGGGTCGATCCGCTGTCGCGCCGGCAGTTCTGGGCGTTGATCGATGAAATCCGCGCGCAGCGTCCGGGCATGAGCGTGCTGGTCGCGACCGCCTACATGGAAGAAGCCGCGCGTTTTGACTGGCTGGTGGCGATGGATGCCGGCCGCGTGATCGGAACGGGCACGCCGCAGGAACTGTTGCAGCGCACGAGCGAGGCCTCGCTGGAAGCCGCGTTCATCCATCTGCTGCCGCCAGAGAAGCGGCAGCGGCACCGCCAGTTGCTGATTCCGCCACGCCAGCGCGATGGCGACGTGCCGGCGATCGAGGCACACGGCCTGACCATGCGCTTTGGCGATTTCACCGCCGTGGATCAGGTGAGTTTTCGCATCGAACGCGGCGAGATTTTCGGCTTTCTCGGCTCCAACGGCTGCGGCAAGACCACGACCATGAAGATGCTCACCGGCCTTTTGCCGCCCAGTGCCGGCGATGCCGAGCTGTTCGGCAAGACGGTGGACGCGGGCGATCTGGAAACGCGCAAGCAGGTCGGCTACATGTCGCAGTCGTTTTCGCTCTATGGCGAACTGAGCGTGCGCCAGAATCTCGATCTGCATGCGCGGCTGTTTCACCTGCCGCCCGAGCGCATCGGGCCGCGCACCGATGAACTGGTTGCCCGTTTCGGCTTGCGCGAGTTTCTCGATGCACCGGCCGCCGGCCTGCCGCTGGGCATCCGCCAGCGCCTGTCGCTGGCCGTGGCCGTGGTGCATGAACCGCGCCTCTTGATCCTCGATGAACCGACTTCCGGCGTTGACCCGATCGCACGAGACGAATTCTGGGCCTTGCTGGTCGAGCTTTCGCGCGGGCAGGGCGTGACCATCTTCATCTCTACGCACTTCATGAACGAGGCCGAGCGTTGCGACCGCATCTCGCTGATGCATGCCGGGCGGGTACTGGCGAGCGATGCCCCGGCCAGTCTGTGTGCGGCACGCCAGGTCGGCACGCTCGAAGAAGCCTTTATCGCCTATCTGGAAGCCGCCACTGGTGAAACCGCGCAGACCCCGGCCCCGCCACCACCTGCTACTGTGTCGGCTGCTTCAGCCAGGCCAGTCGAGACCCATGCTGCATTCAGCCTGCGCCGGCTACTGGGCTATGCCTGGCGCGAAGCGCTGGAGTTGCGCCGCGATCCGATCCGCTTGACCTTTGCCCTGCTGGGTTCTGTGTTGCTGATGTTCGTGCTGGGCTACGGCATTTCGATGGATGTCGAAGGCTTGCGCTTTGCCGTGCTCGATCGCGACCAGAGCCCGCAAAGCCGGGCCTATGTGCACAATATCGCCGGTTCGCGCTATTTCATCGAGCGCCCGCCTTTAAATAGCTACGAGGAAATCGACCAGCGCATGCGCACCGGCGAAGTTACGCTGGCAATCGAGATTCCTGCCGGTTTCGGGCGCGATCTGCGCCTGGGGAGGCAGCCGGAAATCGGCGCGTGGGTCGATGGTGCCATGCCGTATCGCGGCGAGATGGTGCGCGGTTACGTCGAGGGCATGCACCGGCAATATGTGAGCGAGCTGGTGTTCGAAGCTACGGGCCGGCAGGCGGCGCAACCGGCCACACTGGAAACCCGCTATCGCTACAACCAGGATTTCAAGAGCATCCATTCCATGGTGCCGGCGATGATCCCGCTGCTGCTGATCTTTATCCCGGCCATCCTGATGGCGCTGGGTGTGGTGCGCGAGAAGGAACTCGGCTCGATCACCAATCTTTATGTCACGCCGGTGAGCCGGCTGGAATTCCTGCTTGGCAAGCAGTTGCCCTATATCGCCGTGTCGATGATCAGTTTTTTCATGCTGGTGGCGCAGGCGATCCTGATTTTCGATGTGCCGCTCAAGGGCAGTTTCGCCGCGCTGGCGTGTGCTGCGCTGCTGTACGTGGCGAGCACCACCGGGCTGGGATTGCTGATTTCGACCTTCACCCGTACCCAGATCGCAGCGCTGTTCGGCACTGCGATCCTGACCATGCTGCCGACCGTGCAGTTTGCGGGGCTGACCACACCAGTGACTTCGCTCGAAGGCGCGGGTTACTGGATCGGCCAGTTCTTCCCGGCCACGTATTTCCTGGTGATCAGCCGGGGCGTGTTTACCAAGGCGCTTGGTTTTTCCGATCTGGCCGGGCAATTCGTGGCGCTGGCGGTGTTCGTGCCTCTGCTGACGCTGGCGAGCCTCGCCTTGCTACGCAAGCAGGAGAAATAGCGATGCGGCTCGATCTCGCGCATGTCTATCGCCTGGGTCTGAAAGAGTTGCGCAGCCTGCTGGCGGACAAGGTGTTGCTGGTGCTGATCGTGTGGGCGTTTTCCGGCGCGATCTACGAAGCCGCGCAGGGCGTATCGATGGAATTGCGCAATGCGCCAGTCGCCATCGTCGATGAAGACCACTCGCCGCTGTCGCGCCGGCTGGCCGATGCGCTCTATCCGCCGTATTTCCGCCAGCCAGACTTGCTGGCCCTGCATGAAATCGACCCGGAAATGGACAAGGGGCGCTATTCGTTTGCCATCATCATCCCCGCCAATTTCCAGCGCGATCTGCTCGCCGGCCGCCAGCCCGAGATGCAGCTCAATATCGATGCCACGATCATGAGCCAGTCCTTCATCGGCGCGAGCTACATCCAGTCGATCTTCACCAGCGAGATCAGCGAGTTCCTTACCGGCCAGCGCAAGGACAGCGAGTTGCCGATCCGCCTCACGCCGCGCGTGCGTTTCAACCCGAACCTGACCGGGCACTGGTTCGGCGGCGTGATGGAAGTGATCAACAACGTGACCATGCTGACCATCATCCTGGTCGGCGCCGCGCTGATCCGAGAGCGCGAGCACGGCACGATCGAGCATCTGCTGGTGATGCCGCTCGCGCCGGTCGAGATCATGCTGGCCAAGATCTGGGCCAACGGGCTGGCGGTACTGATCGGCGTGACCTTCGCGCTTACCGTGATCGTGCGCCAGGTCTTGCAGGTGCCGATTGCCGGCTCGCTGCCGCTGTTTCTGGCGGCCGCCGCGCTCTATCTGTTCTCTGCAGCATCAATCGGCATTTTCCTCGGTACGGTGGCGCGCTCGATGCCGCAACTGGGTCTGTTGATCATCCTCACCATCATCCCGCTGCAGTTGCTCTCCGGCGGCGTGACCCCGCGCGAGAGCATGCCGCAACTGGTGCAGCAGATCATGCTGCTGGCGCCGACCACCTACTTTGTTCGCCTGGCGCAGGCCATCCTTTATCGCGGCGCCGGACTGGCGGTGGTGTGGGCCGATCTGCTCGCCATGGTCGGCGTGGGCAGCGTGTTTTTCGGGCTGGCGCTCAAGCGCTTTCGCAAGGCGGTGACACAAACGCAGGTCTGATTTTTCTTTACCCCTGTCAACCAAATGGTTTCCATGGCGTTGATAGCTAGAAGTCAAAAAAAGAGCGCCCGGCGCTTCATCAAAAAACTGCAGGGGTAAAAATCATGCGTAAACAGCAAAGTCTGGTTCAGCACTATCGCTTGCTGATCCAGTTGGGTTTTCTCGGGCTGGTCAGTGTCGTGGCCTGGCGGCATCAGGTGCTGGGCGGAGGGCCCAGCGGCTCGGCACCGATTGATGCGATCTGTCCGTTCGGCGCACTGGAAACGCTATACAAGTATCTGGCGAGTGGGGAATACATCCAGCGCCTGAACGTTTCCAATTTCATTCTGCTCGGCGGTGCGATTGCGCTGGTGATCGTGGTCGGGCGCTATTTCTGTGGCTGGATCTGCGCAATCGGCACCTTGCAGGATCTGGCGCGCAAGGTCGGGCAAAAGTTCTGGCGCAAGGTGGAAATCAAGGTGCCGGAAAAAATCGATCAGCCACTGCGTTACCTGAAATATGGTGTGCTGGCCTGGTCGCTGTGGGCCACCTGGCAGACCGGCACGCTGGTGATCCGCGCCTATGATCCGTTTGCGGCCTATGGCCACATCTTCGGCTGGAACTGGGGCGAATTGTGGGATGAATTTGCGATTGGCATCAGCATCCTGCTGCTGTCAGTGCTGGGTTCAGTATTCGTTGACCGCATTTTCTGCAAGTACCTGTGCCCGCTCGGTGCGTTTCTGGGGCTGTTTAGCAAGATCAGCCTGTTCCGCATCGAGCGCGAGGAATCGGCTTGTATCAACTGCAAGCTGTGCAGCCGCAAGTGTCCGGTCAATATCCCGGTCGATACCATCAAGCTGGTGAAGTCGGCCGAATGCATTGGTTGCATGAGTTGTGTCACCACCTGCCCGACCGGCAAGGTTGGCACCGACCACGAAGGCAAGATTTTCCTGCACAGCACCATCGGCGGCAAAGTGGTCAGCGCCGGCGTGGTGGGGTTGATCGGGCTGGCACTGTATGTCGGCGTGGTGGGCGGTGCGCAACTCACCGGTATCTGGCGCAGCGTACCGCCATCGCTTGAAGCGGCTGTGGCGGCAGGTGGCCAGCTCGATCCGGCCAATATCAAGGGCTATATGACGCTGAGCGAGATTGCCACGACCTTCAAGGTCGATCTCGACAAACTCTATGCCGAACTGAATCTGCCCAGGGACAAGGTGCCGCCCGAAACCAAGGCCAAGGAAATCCGCACGCTTCTGGGTGTCACCGAGGAAGAGTTCGGCCCGCAGAAAATCCGGGATGCCGTGGCGAAGATGACCGGGTTTGCTGGTGCTGCGACCGATGGAGAGCGGGGGCATTCGGCGGACAAGGCCAAACCATAGGCTCTGTTGATATTTGATTAAGCTGGAAATGCCCATGACGACATGCGGGTTGTGGCGGTGCTGGCGATGCGTACAATTGAAACCGAAGTCAAAGTGAAAGCAGGGTATGAACAGGGTATTCGGTATCGTTGGCTATTCCGGCAGTGGCAAAACCACGCTGATCGAGCGTTTGCTGCCGGAATTCGCGCGGCTGGGGAAAACGGTCAATGTGATCAAGCATTCGCATCATGATCTGGAGCTGGAGCCACCGGGAAAAGACAGCGCGCGTTTCCGTGCCGCGGGTGCCGCCGAGGTGCTGGTGGCTTCCCCCTTTCGTTTTGCCATCGTGCATGAATTGCGCGGCATGCCTGAGCCCACGCTGGCAGAACAGCTGGCCCGGCTGGCCCCGGCCGATCTGACGCTGGTCGAAGGTTTCAAGCGCGAAGCCATTCCCAAACTCGAAGTCTGGCGTGCAGCCACAGGCAAACCTTTGCTGGCGCCGGATGATCCCGCCATTATTGCGATTGCCAGTACCGATGTCCTGCAAACCACGCTGTCGTGTTTCGATCTCGACCAACCCGCGGCGATAGCCGCTTTCATTCTGGATTACCTGCAAAGCCATGATTGATCTTGCCATCGCCCTGGAAAAACTGCTGGCTGCGGCACGCCTGCCGTCCCTGACCGAAGACCTGCCGCTGGCCCGCGCCTTGGGGCGCGTGCTGGCCGAGGACGTGATCGCCTTGCTCGATGTGCCCGGTTTCGACAACAGCGCCATGGATGGCTACGCGCTGCATGTGGCCGATTTCCAGGCCCTGCCGCCATCCTTCGCCATCAGTGGCCGCATTGCTGCCGGCGAAACGGGTGCCGCGCTGGCCCTAGGCGAGGCCGCACGCATCTTTACCGGCGCGCCGATTCCGCCCGGCGCCAATGCGGTGGTGATGCAGGAGGCCTGCACGACGGAATCCGGCCTGCTGACGGTGGACGGTCCGGTCAAGCCCGGCATGAACATCCGCCTGCGTGGCGAGGACATTGCCTCTGGCCGTACCGTACTGGCGGCCGGAAGCCGGCTCACGCCGCAGGCACTGGGCCTGGCAGCATCGATCGGCGTGGCAACGCTCAAGGTGCATGTGCCGCTGAAAGTGGCGCTGCTCTCCACTGGCAACGAACTGACCGAGCCGGGCCAGCCGCTGACGCCGGGCAAGATCTACAACTCCAATCGCTATGCCCTGTTGGGGTTGCTGCAGACGCTCGGCTGCGAGGTGACGGATTGCGGTATCGTTCCCGATGATTTCGCTGCCACGGTCGAAGCCTTGTCGCAGGCGGCGGCCGGGCATGATGTGGTGATCACCTCGGGCGGGGTGTCGGTCGGCGAGGAAGATCACGTCAAAGCGGCACTGAAAACGCTGGGGCAGCTCGATCTGTGGCAGATCAACATCAAGCCGGGAAAACCGTTTGCGCTTGGCCGCATCGGCAATGCCGATTTCATCGGCTTGCCCGGCAATCCGGTTTCGGCCTTTGTCACCTTCCTGTTGCTGGCGCGTCCGTTCCTGTTGCGTCGCCAGGGTGTAGTCGCCGTGCAGCCGGTTGGCCTGCAGGCCCGCGCCGCATTTGCCTGGGCCAAGCCGGACAAACGCCGCAACTTCCTGCGGGCACGGCTCAATGCAGAAGGTGCGGTGGAATTGTTCCCCAGCCAGGGCTCTGGCGTGCTGACTTCGATGGTCTGGGCCGAAGGTCTGGTCGATGTGTTGCCGGGGCAAACCGTGGCGCCGGGCGATCAGGTAAGCTACCAGCCCTTGACCGATTTGATCCGAGGCTGACATGAAAACCATCCGGATTCTGTATTTTGCCCGCCTGCGTGAAACCCTGGGCTGTACGGAAGAAAACGTGACCTTGCCGCAAGAGGTGCAAACGGTTGCCGCGCTGACCGGCTGGCTGGCCGCGCGAGGTGGTGTCTGGGCAGAAGAGCTTGGCGGTCGCAAGGTATTCCGGGTGGCGATCAACCAGGATATGGCGCGCGGCAACAGCGAAATTCCGGATAACGCCGAAGTGGCGATTTTCCCGCCCGTGACCGGAGGCTGACGATGACGCCACACATTCTTGTGCAGACGCAGGATTTCAGCTTGGCCGACGAATATGCCCGGCTGGCTGGAAAATCGGAGGTGGGCGCCATTGTCGCCTTTGTCGGGCAGGTGCGCGATCTCACCGGCGATGGTGCGCTGGAGCTGGAACACTACCCTGGCATGACCGAAAAATCGCTGGCCAGTATCGTCGAGCAGGCGGCCCAGCGTTGGCCACTGCAGGCGGTGACGGTGATCCACCGCGTCGGCAAGCTGGGCCCGGCCGAGCAGATCGTTCTGGTGCTTACCGCCAGCGCCCATCGCGCGGCAGCCTATGAAGCCAATGCCTTCATCATGGATTACCTCAAAACCGAAGCGCCGTTCTGGAAGCGCGAACATGGCGCAGAGGGTGCGCATTGGGTGGATGCGCGCGAATCGGACGACATCGCGCGCCAGCGCTGGGAGCAAGCATGATTGATGCCGTGATTCTGGCTGGCGGTGCCGGCCGCCGCATGGGTGGACAGGACAAGGGATTGCTGCCGCTGGCAGGCAAGCCGCTGGCGGCCTGGGTGCTGGATGCGCTCAGACAGCAATCCCTGCCGCCGACCCGCATCGTGATTTCCGCCAACCGCAATCTGGAAGCCTATGCGGGGCTGGGTTGCCCGGTGGTTGCTGATACCCGGCCGGAACTGCCGGGGCCGCTCGCCGGTATCGAGGCTGCGTGGCATGCCACCCAGGCGGATTATCTGCTGGCGCTGCCGTGCGATATCCCCAGCCTGCCAACCGATCTGCTGGCACGGCTGTGGCAGGCGCTGCAGGATTTCAATGCGGAACTGGTGTTTGCCCGTGCCGGGGCGGAGCAGAACCATTCCGCCATCTGCCTGATGCGGCGCACTGTATTGCCGGAACTCACACTCCGGCTGGATAGCCATCAGTTGCGTCTGGGCGAGTGGTATGCCGCGCTCGGTGCCATCGCGGTTGAGTTTTCCCCCGGTAGCCTGGATAACCTCAATACGCCGGAAGACCTGGCCGCGATAGAGGCGAACCTGTCTGCCGCAGCAACGCATCACACAGGCCTGACCCATTTCAATGCCCAGGGCGAAGCGCACATGGTCGGTGTCGGTGCCAAGCTGGAAACCCGGCGCATCGCGCGCGCCTGCGGCGAGATCACCATGTTGCCCACTACCCTGGCCAAGATCGGACATGGCAGCAGCAAGGGCGATGTGCTTGGAGTCGCACGCGTGGCGGCGATCATGGCGTCCAAGAAAACCGCCGACCTGATTCCGCTCTGCCATCCCTTGCCGCTGACGCGCATCGAGGTCGAGTTCAGCGTGGATGCGCAACACAACCGCGTGATCTGCGAAGTCACAGCCGAAACGGTCGGCCGGACCGGTGTGGAAATGGAAGCGCTGACCGCAGTCAGCGTCGGCTTGCTGACCATCTACGACATGCTCAAGGCCGTGGATCGCGGCATGACGATTTCCGGCATCCGCCTGCTGGAAAAGCTGGGCGGCAAGAGCGGGCACTGGCGGGCGGAGGATCAAGCCGCTCGTGATAGTTGACGGGCGGATGCCGCGTAATCAAGGTAAAATCGCGCCTTTTGCAGGTGGCCGCACTCGGGCGGCAGTGAAAGGAATCCCATGAGTCTCAAATGCGGCATCGTCGGCTTGCCCAATGTCGGAAAATCCACGCTTTTCAATGCGCTGACCAAAGCCGGCATCGAAGCGGCCAACTACCCGTTCTGTACCATCGAGCCCAATGTCGGCATCGTTGAAGTGCCGGACCAGCGCCTGACGCAACTTTCCGCCATCATCAACCCGCAGCGCGTGGTGCCGGCCATCGTTGAATTTGTCGATATCGCCGGCCTGGTCGCCGGTGCTTCCAAGGGGGAAGGTCTGGGCAACCAGTTCCTGGCCAACATCCGCGAGACCGACGCCATCGTCAACGTCGTGCGTTGTTTCGAAAACGACAACATCGTGCACGTCGCCGGCCGCGTTGATCCGATCGCCGACGTGGAAGTGATCGGCACCGAACTGGCGCTGGCTGATCTGGCCACGGCTGAAAAGGCATTGGCGCGCGATGGCAAGAAAGCCAAATCGGGCGACAAGGAAGCGCAAAAGCTGGTGGCCGTGCTGGAAAAGGTGATCCCGCACCTGAACGAAGGCAAGCCGGCGCGTAGTCTGGAATTGTCCGAGGATGACCAGCTGATCATCAAGCCGCTGTGCCTGCTCACGATCAAGCCGGCGATGTATGTGGCCAACGTGGCCGAAGACGGCTTCCAGAACAACCCGTTCCTGGATCGCCTGAAGGAACTAGCTGCCAAGGAAGGCGCGCCGGTCGTGGCGGTGTGTGCCGCAATCGAATCCGAAATCGCCGATCTGGAAGATGCCGACAAGACCGAATTCCTGACTGAGCTGGGTCTGGAAGAGCCGGGCCTGAATCGCCTGATCCGCGCAGCTTACGATCTGCTCGGCCTGCAGACTTACTTCACCGCTGGCGTGAAGGAAGTACGCGCCTGGACCATCCATAAGGGCGATACCGCACCGAAGGCCGCCGGCGTGATTCACACCGATTTCGAAAAGGGCTTCATCCGGGCACAGACCATCAGCTTTGACGATTTCATCGCCTACAAGGGCGAACAGGGTGCCAAGGAAGCCGGCAAGATGCGCGCCGAAGGCAAGGAATACATCGTCAAGGATGGCGATGTGATGAATTTCCTGTTCAACGTCTGATTTTCTGCTTCCATCCCTGCGCTACACCAAATAAAAAGCCCTGTCGTGGTCTTCACGGCAGGGCTTTTGTTCGGGGGTGTTTCCAGGTTGGCTTATTCTTCCGATTCCGGATGTGATCCGGATTGAGCCAGTGCCCAGATGCTGATGCCGCTGGTGACGACCTGAAGCGAATAGAGTGTGATTCCAACCGACAATAAGTCCATGGTGTTCTCCTTGTGCAGAATGGCTAGGCCATGATGTCAGTCTGGCATGAAGTTTTTGTGATGCTTCGCTTTCGTGAATATTTCTGTTTATTCGGGTGCTGTTGGTAATTTTCCCGCAGCAGGCCCACAGTCTTCTCAACAAGAGTTCAGCTGTTGCCTGGCGGTACTGATGAAGCGTGGCAGGCGCAGGCTTCGCCATGAGCGGCTGCTACCAGCTCATGCAGGATGCCGCATTCGCTGGCCGCATGGTGTGTATTGCAGCGGCTGCGCAAGGCGCTCAGCTGCTGTTCCAGTGCACGCATGCTTTCCAGTCGGGCGTGTACCCGCGCCAATTGCGCGTCGATCAGGTGATTGATGTCATCACAATCTGCTTCCGGGTGAGCAACAAAATCCAACAGGCGTTGAATGTCCGCCAGCGGCATATCCAATGCCCGGCAGTGACGAATGAAGGCCAGTCGTTCCAGGTGAGGATGGGCGTAATCGCGGTAGCCATTGGCATGCCTGGCGGGCTCGGCCAGTAGTCCGCATTTTTCGTAGTAACGGATGGTTTCGATATCCACGCCTGTGGCTTTGGCCAGTTCCCCGATACGCATGTTTTTCCCTTCAGTAATCATTGGCGAAAATTATTTTATCCCTATAACAACTACAGGGTAGAGGATGATTCCCGATGTTGGTAATTTTGTTGCCTTGACAATAATTGCTTAGGCAAATAAAAATTCGACGCATGGAACCTAAAAACACACTCAGCCCGGCAGCACAGGATGAAATCGACCAGAGTTTTGGCCTGTTGCTGCATGTGGTACGCATGGATCTGATTCGTCACCTCAAGCGCGAACTCGCCAGCAATGATCTTGGCATCAGCTTCACGCAATACCGCGTGCTGAAGGTGCTTTCATTTTGCGAACAAATCAGTGCAACCGAACTGGCTCGTTGCATCGATCACGATGCCGGCGCGCTGACCCGACTTTTGGACAAGCTGCAGGCCAGTGGCTTTGTGCAACGTCATGCCTGCGCCGAAGACCGCCGCGCGGTCGAGATTTCCCTGACCGATGCTGGACGTGCCCTGATCAAACCGTTGCGCAATATCTCCGAACGGCTGACCGATCTGGCATTCCGGGATTTATCCACTGACGAGCGCATCACCCTGATGAATCTGCTCAAGCGGGTGCGGGTGACACTGGAAAACTGATTTCAATCCGGATGATTCATCGGGCTGCCAGTGTGCAGCCATGGGCCTGTGTTGCCTGATGGATTGGCCGGATTAAATGCCGAGGCAATCAATGTATTTACGAACTCTCTCTGGTGTGATCGCGCTGATGGCGATCCTGACCGGCTGCGCCGACATGGGTGGCCTGGTCCCTCAAGGCAAACTGCGAGGGGATGAAAGTGTCGCTTCCTCACAGGCTTTGGCCGGTGTGGCCAAGGCCGACTGGCCACGCACGGATTGGTGGCAACAGTTTGGTGATGCCCAGCTGGATCAGCTGATTCGCGCTGCGCTCAAGGATAATCCCGATCTTGCCGCAGCCGAGGCGCGTGTGCGTCTGGCTGCAGCCCAAACCCAAGGCGCTGATGCCGCGCGCTGGCCCAGCCTTGATGCGCGTGGCAGTTTCCCATCTGCACCGATTGAGGATTTTCCCAAGCCAGTGAGCGGCTATACCTCCGCCAAGCAACTCAACCTGACTGCCGCCTATACCTTTGATCTGTGGGGCGGGCAGCGTGCTGCGTGGGAAGCTGCTTTGGGACAGCAACGGGCAGTTGAAGTGGATAGCCAGGCCACGGCGCTGACCTTGTCTACGCATGTCGCCAGTGCCTACAGCGAACTCGCCTATGCATTTTCCTCGCACGACATTGCACTGGCTGATCTGGAGCGCGCGCAGAAATTGCTGAGCCTCACCCGGCAGCGGGTTGATGCAGGCATCGATAGCCTGGCGCAGCAGCGTCAGGCCGAATCCGCGCTGGCCAGTGCCGAGCAAAAAGGCGCCCAGACCGCGCAGCAAATCGAAGCCATCCGTATCCGGCTTGCCACCCTGCTCGGGCAGGGGCCGGATCGTGGTGCAACCATCACGCGCCCGCAGTCGCTCAAGGTGGCAGCGCTGGCCTTGCCGGACAACCTGCCGGCCGAACTGCTGGGCCGTCGCCCGGATATTGTTGCTGCACGCTGGCGCGTGCAGTCGGCCCTGCGGGGTATCGATGCGGCTAAAGCCCAGTTCTTTCCGAACGTGAACCTGTCTGCCACGTTTGGCCTGTTGTCGTTGCACAGTGCAGATCTTTTGCAGGCTTCCAGCCGCTTCGGTCTTGTTACGCCGGCTATTTCCCTGCCTTTATTCGATGCCGGACGCTTGCGCGCCAATCTGGCTGGGCGCGATGCCGAGTATGACCTGGCCGTGGCGCAATACAACAAGGTACTGATTGCCGCTTTCAATGAAGTTGCCACCGACCTGAGCCAGCTGCGTTCGCTGCAGATACAGCGCGATGCGCAAAAGCGGGCGCTGGCCAGTGCCGAGCAGGCCTGGGAGTTGTCCACCCAGCGCTATCGCAACGGCGTGGGGGGGTATCTTGAGGTACTCATGGTGCAGCAATCGCTGCATCAGGCAGAAGAAAAACTGGCGGCCATTGAAGGTCGCCGCATCGATGCTTCGATCGGGCTGGTACAAGCTCTGGGCGGTGGTTACCGGGAAAACGAATCCGTGGCGCTGGCTGATGTCAGTGCTGACCGGGCAAAAGGAAATTGACCATGAATCAAATTGCTGAAAACAAGGCTTCAGGCAGCCGCCGCAAGCAAATGCTGACCGCACTGGCCGCAGGTATTGCACTCGCCGGTTTGGGGTACGGAGCTTATTACTATCTGCATGCGCGCTGGCTGGAAAGCACCGAAGATGCCTACGCCAACGGCAATATCGTGCAGATTACCGCCCAGACGGCCGGCACCGTAGTACGTATCCAGACTGACGACAATGGCTTCGTCAAGGCAGGGCAGATCCTGGCCGAACTCGACACCAGCGATGCTCGCGTGAACCTGGAGCAGGCCGAGGCCAACCTGGCACGTACGGTTCGTCAGGTGCGCGGCCTGTATGCCAATGTCGGCAGTCTGCAAGCCGATGTCGAAGCCAAGCGTGCTGCATTGGTGCGCGCACAGGCCGATTTCGAGCGTCGTCGCGGTCTGGTGGCTACCGGTGCGATTCCAGCCGAAGAATTGGCGCATGCCCAGCAAGCGCTGGCGGCTGCTGAGAGTGCGCTGACTGCCGGCAACCAGCAACTGGCCAGCAGCCATGCCATGGTCGACAACACGGCTTTGCTGACCCACCCTGAAGTGAAGGCGGCCGCAGCGGCTCTTCGCCGCGCCTATCTGGATTATGCGCGCAGCAGTCTTGTGGCACCGGTTGCCGGCCATGTGGCCAAACGCAGTGTTCAACTTGGCCAGCGTGTGCAACCGGGCGCCCCGTTGATGGCAGTCGTGCCGCTGGATCAGTTGTGGGTCGATGCCAACTTCAAGGAGACTCAACTGCGCCAGATGCGCATCGGCCAGCCGGTGACGCTGAAATCCGATCTTTACGGTGACGATGTCACCTACCACGGCAAGATCGAAGGGTTGGGCGTGGGAACCGGCAGTGCCTTTTCGCTCCTGCCTGCGCAGAACGCCACCGGCAACTGGATCAAGATCGTTCAGCGTGTGCCGGTACGCATTGCCCTGGATGCCAAGGAACTGGCCGCACATCCGCTCAAGATAGGGCTTTCGATGCATGCGGAAGTCGATATGCATGACCAGAGCGGACCGACGCTGGCACACGTGGCCAGTAAGCAGGCGGTGTATGCCACCGATGTCTATGCCAACCAGTTGGAAGAGGCAGAACATCTGGTATCCAGTGTGATTCAGAAGCATGCCGGTGGTGCCGCTCAGCCGGCCAAGCCGAAACTTGCCGCTGCAACGGCCGGCAAGCGCGGTTGACATGACAGCGCAATTCAAGCCTGCCAATCTGGGTTTGTGCACCACCGCGCTGGCGTTGGCCACGTTCATGCAGGTGCTCGATACCACGATTGCCAATGTTTCCCTGCCGACGATTGCCGGCAACCTCGGGGTGAGCACTGACCAGAGTACCTGGGTGATTACCGCGTTTGCCGTGAGCAATGCGATTGCCCTGCCGCTCACGGGCTGGCTGACAAGGCGTTTTGGCGAGGTGCGCCTGTTCGTGCTGGCCACCTTGTTGTTTACCTTTGCTTCCCTGTTGTGCGGGATAGCTTTCAGTATGGGAAGTCTGGTCGGGTTCCGTGCCCTGCAGGGATTTGTTGCCGGGCCGATGTATCCGATCACGCAGGCATTGCTGATTTCGATCTATCCGCCGAACAAGCGTTCACAGGCACTCGCGCTGCTGGCAACGGTGACGGTGGTGGCGCCGATTGCCGGGCCGATCCTGGGCGGATGGATTACCGACAATTACAGCTGGCCGTGGATTTTCTTTATCAACGTGCCCATTGGCATCTTTTCCTGCATCACGGTCTGGCGCCAGATGCGCCATAAGCCGGAACGGCTGGAAACACCCAAGATGGATTATGTCGGCTTGATCACGCTGGTGGTCGGCGTGGGTGCCCTGCAGCTGGTGCTGGATACCGGCAATGAAAAGGACTGGTTCAATTCCAGTTATATCGTTACCGCGTCGGTGATATCGGCGATTGCGCTGACGGTATTCGTGATCTGGGAGTTGACGGAAAAAGATCCGATCGTGAATTTGCGCCTGTTTCGTCATCGCAATTTCACGGCAGGCACGCTGGTGTTGATGCTGGCCTACGGTGGCTTCTTTTCGGTGGGCCTGCTGGTGCCGCAATGGCTGCAGACACAGTTGCACTACACCGCAGTCTGGTCCGGACTGGCAGCCGCACCCATCGGCATACTGCCCGTACTGCTGACTCCGATCGTCGGCAAATACGCGGCCCGTATCGATCTGCGCCTGCTGGCCTCTGCCGCGTTCGGTTTCATGGCGCTGACCAGCTTCATGCGCTCAGGCTTCACCACCGAAGTTGATTTTGCACGGGTGGCGGAAATCCAGCTGATCCAGGGGTTGGGCGTAGCGTTCTTCTTCATGCCGGTATTGACCATTCTACTGTCGGATCTGGATGGCAACGAGATCGCTGCAGGCTCGGGTCTGGCGACATTCCTGCGTACGCTGGCAGGTAGCTTTGCAGCTTCGTACACCACCTATCTGTGGGGTAATCGTGCCGTTACCCATCATGCCCACCTGACCGAGCCAGTTTCGCTGTTCGATCCGGCTACCCAGGAAGCAGTTGCCCGGTTGGGTGGCGGAGATATACAGCGTGCAGGTGCATTGCTGGAACGTATGATCACCCAGCAGGCTTACCAGATTTCCTTCAATGAAATCTGTCATGGTCTCGGCCTGCTGTTCCTTTCCCTGATTCTGGTGCTGTGGCTGGCACGGCCGCCATTTCACAAGGCCGCCAAGGCACAGACCGCTGGTGCGCATTGATGGTGGGGTGAGAGCCTGTTCAACCTGCAGTGATGCGATTCACAGCCTGCCCGGCAGCAAATCCCTATAGTGGGGCCATCGTGTTACGAACCCTGAGAGGGAATGCCATGAGCAAGACAGGAATTTCGATTGTGCTGGCGGGCTTGTTGTTGAGCAGCCAGGTATTTGCAGGTGGGCGTCATCATGATGATGACGATGACTATCACCGTTACCGGCATGCGCCGCGTGCCAAGCACGTGGTTGTGCATCATGTCTATGAAGAGCCACGAGTGGTTTATCGCGATCGCGTCGTTTACCAGGATCGCCCGGTGTATGTGGAGCCGAGCGTGCACTATGCGCCGCCTCCACCGCCTGCCCAGGTTTATGTTGCACCGGGCGGAGATCGCCTGGTCGGACAGTTGGTCGGCGCGGTGGCCGGTGGCGTGCTGGGCAATCAGGTCGGCAAGGGCAGTGGCCGTGTTGTTGCTACAGCCGCTGGTGCGGTGATTGGTAGTGTCATCGGCGGAAATATGACTGCACGCTGATTGTTTCCACGAAACAACAACGCCCGGTTATCCCGGGCGTTGTTTTATGGGTACGGCCGAGTATTACAGGCCCAGACGATTCTTCCAGCGGGCAATCGCGGCCTTGACCTGCTCGGGTGCGGTGCCGCCAATATGGTTGCGGCTGGCCAGTGAGCCTTCCGGTGTCAGCACCTCCATCACATCAGCGGTGATCAGCGGCGAGAACGTGGCCAGTTCGACAACCTGCAACTCTGCCAGATCCTTCTTGTTTTCCTCGGCGTAGCGCACCGCGCGGGCAACCACTTCGTGCGCATCACGGAAGGGCAAGCCCTTCTTGACCAGGTAATCAGCCAGGTCGGTGGCGGTGGCGAAGCCCTGGCGCACGGCTTTGGCCATGGCGTCGGGCTTCACGGTCACACCGCGCATCATGTCGGCGTAGATGCGCAGCGTATCGGTCAGCGTGTCGACGGTGTCGAACAGCGGTTCCTTGTCTTCCTGATTATCCTTGTTATAAGCCAGCGGCTGGCCTTTCATCAGGGTCAGCAGGCCGACCAGATGGCCATTGACGCGGCCGGTCTTGCCGCGCACCAGTTCGGGCACGTCCGGGTTTTTCTTCTGCGGCATGATCGAGCTGCCGGTGCAGAAACGGTCGGCAATATCGATGAAGCCAAAGCGCGGGCTCATCCACAGGATCAGTTCTTCCGACAGTCGCGACAGGTGTGTCATGGTCAGCGCGCTGGCGGCTGTGAATTCGATGGCGAAATCGCGATCAGATACCGCATCCAGCGAGTTTTCACATACGCCTTCAAAACCCAGCAACTGGGCAGTCAGCTCGCGGTCGATCGGGTAGGTGGTGCCGGCCAGTGCTGCGGCACCCAGCGGCAGGCGGTTGACGCGCTTGCGTGCATCGACAAAACGCTCGGCATCGCGCCCGAGCATTTCCACGTAGGCCAGCATGTGGTGGCCAAACGTGACCGGCTGTGCGACCTGCAGATGGGTAAAACCAGGCATCACTGTGGCGACATGTTTTTGCGCCAGTTCCAGAAGGCTCTTCTGTACTTCGCTGATCAGGCCGCCGATATCATCGATGGCGCCGCGCAGATAGAGGCGGATATCGGTTGCGACCTGATCGTTGCGGCTGCGGCCGGTGTGCAGGCGCTTGCCGGCATCGCCGATCTTCTCAGTAAGCCGGCGTTCAATATTCATGTGTACGTCTTCGAGGTCGATGCTCCAGTCGAAGTTGCCGGCCCGGATATCCTGCAGGATGTCTGCCATGCCGGATTGGATCGCGGCCAGATCTTCATTGGACAGAACACCGACCTTGTTGAGCATGGCGGCATGGGCCAGTGAGCCCTGGATATCGACTTCGGCCATGCGCTTGTCGAAGGTGACCGATGCCGTGTAGCGCTTGACGAGCTCGCTCACCGGCTCGTTGAAGCGACCGGACCAAGTCTTGTTGCTGGTTTCCATGGGCAGATCCTGCATGTGCTGAGAGAAATCTGCGGATTATACGCAGCTGAAACGCGCTCTGCATCAAGGCGCTGTCAGGTGGTCGCCGCAGGCAGGGTTGGGGCCGTTTGCATGCACCAGACATTTTTGTGCACCAATCTGGAATTCTGTCTCGGTGCACCAGAATTGCATGTGCTAATTTGGTGCATGGGCTGTGCCGATTCTGTCGATACCGACGATATTTGGCTGTTTTTCTGATTGGCACACTTTGTGCTGTCGTGAAGTGCGTGTTTGTTATCCATCTCAGCGAAGGAGTCTTCCATGAAATTCGTAACCGCGATCATCAAGCCATTCAAGCTGGATGAAGTCCGCGAAGCGCTATCGGCAGTGGGTGTGCATGGCTTGACCGTAACTGAAGTAAAGGGTTTTGGTCGTCAGAAAGGTCATACCGAACTGTATCGTGGCGCCGAGTATGTCGTTGATTTTCTGCCCAAGGTAAAGGTGGAAGTCGCGATCACCGACGATCAGCTCGAATCGACGATTGAAGCCATCGAAAAGGCCGCCAATACCGGCAAGATCGGGGATGGCAAGATCTTCGTGACCAGTCTTGAGCATGTGATCCGCATCCGTACCGGTGAAACCGGCGACGCGGCCATCTGACAATAAAAAAACAAAGGGGAATTTCAAGATGAAAAAATTATTTGCGATGCTCGCGCTGTTCGGCGCGATGACACTGGGTTCGCCCAGTTTTGCAGATGATGCTTCTGATGTCGCCAGCGCACCTGTAGCCGAGGCATCTGCTGCCGCGCCGGTTGCTGATGCCGCCTCCGCAGCGGAAGCTGCACCGGCAGCCGATGCTTCCGCACCAGCTGCTGCGGAAGGTCCGGCTGCACCGGCCCTTGTCAAGGCCGATACCATCAATTCCGGTGATACCGCCTGGATGATCGTGGCAACTGCATTGGTGCTGTTCATGACCATCCCAGGTCTGGCACTGTTCTACGGCGGTATGACACGCAAGAAAAACGTGCTTTCTACCCTGATGCAGTCTTTTGCCATCACCGGTTTGGCCAGCATTATCTGGGTGGTGATCGGCTACTCCCTGGCCTTTACCCCGGGTAACGGTTTCCTGGGTGGCTTCTCGCGCATCATGATGGACGGCATCGCTTTCATGAAAGAGGATGGCATGCTGACCGTATCGCACGTGGCCGGCACGATTCCTGAATCGGTGTTTGCCCTGTTCCAGATGACGTTTGCCATCATCACCCCGGCCCTGATCACCGGTGCCTTCGCCGAGCGCATGAAGTTCTCCTCAATGCTGGCTTTCATGACCATCTGGCTCTTGGTGGTGTATGTACCGATTGCCCACATGGTATGGGAGCCTACCGGCTGGATGTTTGCCGATGGCGTGCTGGATTTTGCCGGTGGTACGGTTGTTCACATCAACGCCGGTGTGGCTGGTCTGGTGTGCTGTCTGGTGATGGGCAAGCGTATCGGTTATGGCCGTGAAGCCATGATGCCGCACAACCTGGTGCTGACACTGGTGGGTGCCTCGATGCTGTGGGTGGGCTGGTTTGGTTTCAACGCCGGTTCCGCCGTGGCTGCTGATGGCCGTGCCGGTATGGCCATGCTGGTGACGCACGTTGCCACCGCTGCCGCTGCTCTGGCCTGGATGTTTGCCGAGTGGATCACCAAGGGCAAGCCTTCCGTGCTGGGTATCGCTTCCGGTGCTGTTGCTGGTCTGGTTGCCATTACCCCGGCTGCCGGTTTCGTGGGTGTTTCCGGCTCGCTGATGATCGGTATCATCTCCGGCGTGGTTTGCTACTGGTCTGCCGTTTACCTCAAGCACATGCTGGGTTACGACGATTCGCTGGATGCCTTCGGCGTACACGGCGTGGGCGGTTTCCTCGGTGCCATCCTGACAGGTGTCTTTGCCGTGAAGGGTATCGGCGGTGCTGAAGGCGACGTGCTGCTGCAGCTCAAGGGTGCCTTGTTCACCGTTGTTTACTCTGGTGTACTGACCTTCATCATCCTGAAAGTGGTTGATGCCGTACTTGGCCTGCGTGTTCCGGAAGAAGAAGAACGCGAAGGTCTGGATGTTACCCAACACGGCGAACGTGTCGAGTAATTGTCAAAGTAGTAAAAGTTGTAAACGAAATGCCCGGCCGTCAGGTCGGGCATTTTGGTTTGAGACAAACTCCACTTGCAAAGCAAGGTATCCCCTCAAGGAGGGGACGGAAGGGGGGGATAAACGAAAAGGCTGCAAAATCAAGTCATGGCATGATCAGGCCCGGCTTTGCCGGGACTCGAAAAAGCATGCTTGCCACGCAGTCTGCAGCCTAGAAGTGCCCGGCCCTCAGGTCGGGCATTTTTGTTTCATTTGGAGTTTGCGCCACTGATCAGGAACATTTGCACTTGATGGCTGTCGCAAGCTTTGTGTTCTAGATTGATAATTCATATCACTCTCACCTGATTGCCAGGAGCTTGCCATGGAACAGAAATACATCAAGCTTTACGACGAATACACCCACTCCACCATGAGTCGTCGGGATTTCATGGATCGGCTGACAGCCATGGCAGGCAGTGCCGGTGCTGCCGCACTCTTGCCTGTGTTGCAGAACAATTATGCGCATGCCGAAACCATTCCGGCGACAGATGCGCGTCTTGAAACTGGCGCCATCAGCTATCCGGGTGCTGCCGGCAAAACCATGCGTGGTTATCTGGCCAAGCCCAAGGGCGCGGCCCGGTTGCCGACGGTAGTCGTCATCCACGAAAACCGTGGCCTCAATCCGCATATCGAAGATGTGACACGCCGGTTGGCAGTGGAAGGATTTGTTGCCCTGGCGCCGGATGCGCTGGCGCCCGTGGGTGGTACCCCGGACGACATGGAAAAATCGCGTGAGATGATTGCTGCACTGGATATGAAGGAAACACTCGCCCACTATCTGGCGTCGGTCGATTACCTGAAACAGCGTACGGATTCGACCGGCAAGGTGGGCTGTGTCGGTTTTTGCTGGGGTGGCAGTATGGCCAACCAGCTGGCTGTGAATGCGCCTGACATGCGCGCGGCTGTTGCCTATTACGGGGGTCAACCCGCTGCTGCTGATGTTCCCAAGATTCGGGCCAGTGTGCTGCTGCATTACGCGGGCATGGATGAGCGCATCAATGCCGGTATTCCTGCCTATGAGGCCGCGCTGAAGGCGGCGGGGACGGATTATCAACTGTCCATGTACGATGGCGTCAATCACGCCTTCAATAATGATACCAACGAAGCCCGCTATGACCGGCAGACCGCTGAATTTGCCTGGGCTCGGACCATTGCCTTCCTGAAAGCAAAACTGGCTTGATCGGGTTCAATGTGGCTGCGCTTGACAGCTAAGTCCTCGAACAGGATAATCGCGTTCTCTCCAAACGGGGTGTAGCTTAGCCTGGTAGAGCGCTACGTTCGGGACGTAGAGGCCGGAGGTTCGAATCCTCTCACCCCGACCAGGTTTCCTGAGTAAAATCAACAAGATGCCGTACAGCCACTGTACGGCATTTTTTGTTTTTGGCTTTCTCGGTGGCAAATTAGTGGCAAATTGCCATCTTTCGCAACACGGTCGTGCGCAAAAAATGCAGGCCGCTACATGCCGCACCTTATCCGGCCGGTATCCTCTTTTTTTGTTATCGTAGTCCTCGCTGATCAACCCCTGCACGGAATCCGGGATACGCGCACATGACTGATTCAACTGCATCCGACCGTAACCCGTGGGCGGTTTTTCTGATATTCCTGCGGCTTGGCCTGACTTCATTTGGCGGGCCGATCGCGCATCTGGGTTATTTCCGCCATGAATTTGTCGAGCGCCGTGCCTGGCTCAGTGAGCGCAGTTATGCTGATCTGGTTGCGCTTTGCCAGTTTTTGCCGGGCCCGGCCAGCAGCCAGGTAGGCATCGCCCTGGGTTTGTCCCGCTGTGGCTATGGCGGGGCGCTGGCGGCCTGGGCAGGCTTCACCTTGCCATCGGCATTGCTTCTGGTTCTGTTCGCACTCGGAATTTCCAATCATCAGGCTGTCGTGTCGCCAGGCGTGGTGCATGGTCTGAAAGTGGTCGCCGTTGCCGTGGTCGCCCAGGCGGTATGGGGAATGGCGCGCAATCTGTGCACGGATGTCTTGCGCGTGAGCATCATGGCAGGGGCTGCCAGTTTGGTGCTGCTGTTGCCTTCTGCCTGGATGCAGATCGGCGTGATCGGATTGGCTGGTTTGTCCGGAATCTGGCTGTTCAAGCCGCAGCAAGCCATTTCCCACGATCCTTTGCCTCCCCGGATCGGGCATCGGGCGGCCTTGTTCTGGCTGATTCTGTTTTTTGCGTTGCTGCTGGGTTTGCCGTTGCTGGCGGCTATCTTGCCAGGGCAAACGGTGGCGATGGTTGATGTTTTCTACCGTACCGGTTCGCTGGTGTTTGGTGGCGGGCATGTCGTGTTGCCGCTACTGCAGGCCGAAACAGTGCCATCCGGCTGGGTCAGTAATGAGGTCTTTCTGGCTGGCTATGGTGCTGCGCAGGCTGTTCCTGGCCCGCTGTTCACCTTCTCTGCTTTTCTCGGCGCATCCAGCAGCATGGCGCCCTCTGGCTGGATAGGTGCCGCGCTGTGCCTGCTGGCGATTTTTGCACCCTCTTTTCTGCTGGTGTTCGGGGTGTTGCCGTTCTGGGAAAAACTGCGCCGCAATACCCGTATCCAGGCGGCTCTGGCTGGCATCAATGCGGCGGTGGTTGGCCTGTTGCTGGCCGCGCTGTATCAGCCGGTCTGGAATAGTGCCATTCTTCAGACCGAGGATTTTGTACTGGCGCTGCTTGCCCTGATCGCTCTGATGTTCTGGAAATGGCCGCCGTGGCTGGTAGTAGTGAGCTGCGGGCTGGCTGGTGTTGTGATTGTTTGAGGGCGCGATTGTTCGGTTTCTTGCATAACCTCACCATGATCTGTCGCGAGAGGCCGTCAGCGGGGTGTGGCACAGCGCAAAAACCGGGGTGTACAGGGAGTAAATGAGGACGCCTCGCAGAAAGCACCTTTTCGGTGTTTTGAGCAGCACATGAGCCCCGATCACGGCTTCGCAGCAAGAGCGTGAACAAGTTCTAAGCGTAAAAACCGGGGGTAAAAGTGCCCCTAAAGATTGGCTTTGCCGTGTTTGATCTGTGGGCTGTTTTTTGCCTTGGACATAAAACCGTTATTCGGCAATCAATCATGCGCACCACATCACGCCAGCGATAGCATCAGTTTATTGCGATTCGATCCTGTTGCGTCCAGAGGCCTTTGCGCGATACAACGCTTCATCCGCACGCTTGAAAATCGCATCCGTATCTTCATCGGGCAGGCATTGGGTAACCCCGATACTTACGGTCAGGCGCGGGAAATCCGGCAGGCTGATTTGCTCGATGGTTTTCCGAAGCGATTCGGCCATGAGCACAGCCCCTTCAAGGCTGGTCAGGGGAAGCAGGATGACAAATTCCTCACCGCCCCAGCGACAGACCGCATCACTGTCGCGAACCCGTGATTCCAGGGTTCTTGCCAGCAAGATCAATCCTTCGTCGCCTTTGTGGTGGCCGTACCGGTCATTGATATCCTTGAAGAAATCCACATCAATCAGCAGCAGGCTGTAAACCTGGCCGTAGCGCAGGGATTGTGCATGGGCGGTGTGGATCAAGTGAAGAAACTGCCGCCGATTCCACAGGCCGGTCAGGGGGTCTTTCAATGCCGCCTGCTGCAGTTCTTGCTCCAGGCGTTTTTGTTCGGTGATGTCATGAATGATGCCGAGCATCAACCGCTTGCCATCCAGCACTACGGGGCCGGCGTAGGTTTGAACATGCCGCGTGGTGCCATCTGCCAACCTGTGCATGAAACTCAGCGGTTTATGCCCACCTGGCAGTTTTGCAACTTCATGCATCACGGGCAGGACATCCCGGCCCATCGCGTTGATTTCCCAGGTATGTTTCAGACACATCTCATCTGGTGAGTACCCGTAAAACCGGGTTGCGGCCAGATTGGCATCAACGATTCGTCCATCGCGTGCCGGATCGATCAGGAGCATCGGCACACTGCTGGTGCGGAAAAGTTGCTCATAGAAGTTGCAGTCAACGCAATCGCCTTGCTTGTAACAGGATAAGCCTGGGCAAGCTGGAAACCCGGGAGCCGCCGTGACGGAGCCGGTTATTCCCTCGACGACGATAAGTGGCTCATTTGCCGAACTGGTCAGGGAAAAACGGCAACTCAGTGGCTGGCTTTTTCCATCCTTCCACGTGGTCCAGATTTCGACGATGACCTCTTTCTTGGCGAGGTCAGGCAGATAGGCTTCGAGCTGAAGCTGGGCATGTACGGAAAAGGGCCCGTGCCGCAGATGGGTCAGATCTAGCCTGGGCGATAAATCGCAAGCAGCTGAATTGGCAAAGCATATTTCCTGAGTTCGTGGCAAAACGATCCAGACCGGTGTGCTCAGGATATTGAGTGCATCGAACTGTGATAAGGCCTGCACGGACGCTTGCAACGGTTCCACCTTATGGTTAATTGTCCAATTTCTGGATTGCAATACCCGGCGATATCCAGTTCGGGTGTTACGAATCCGTGATTCTATGCAAGGACTGCTTCATGACTGCGCTTGTCTGCGCAGTATTTCGATCATCTGCATGGCATCGTCGAAGTTGAAAATCGCGGTACTCGGCCAGTATTGCCATGTGGCGATCGAGGCAGCGGTGGGCCTGATCCGCCTTGTTATCTTGGCGCAATAGCCGGTCAATTTCCTTGGTGTTTCTGGCAATATCTATCAGACCCAGCGAACCGGCAACACCTTTAATAGTGTGGATAATATTTTCTGCCGCAGCAACGTCACCGGAAACAAGATACCCCTTCAGCTGATCCGTGTCTTCAGCATGCGTGGCGGCAAACTTGCGCAGGAAATGCACATATTTCTGCATGTCTTTGGATTGGGATCACCTCCCCAGATCGATATTGGTGTGTCTCGGAACCAATGGCGGACGCCATGCAAAAGCCAGGAAATGCTGAGGCCATGAGCCTCTTGGTGTCCGCTTGGCAGCGCATGCTCGAATAGTGGTCTGCAATGGCTTATAAAGATTTACCAGGTTCTGTTGACGCTTGATTGTTTTTTTTACGCAAGTCTACCGTCGGGGCAAGAGGTCAAGCGCAAGCAATACGGGCGTATTGCAAACGTGGGCGGCAAAGCATCCGGCAAAATTGGCGCGCTTGCCCTGAAACAAAATTCCCGCCTGCATAAAAATTAATCAAGTATCAATAGAATCTAAACTCAAGACTGCTTGCACTGTCCGATGGTCGTCAATGGCCCGGCAAGTGGGGCATGCCAAGTATTCAAAATGCTGACTGGAAGCCGGAGGCCGCATGCAAAGCCCTGTTTTCCCAAGAACGCCCTTGCTGGCAGGCAGCGACAGCGAGCAAAAACGGGCGGAAATCCTGCATTATTTCCACGCGACTTTCGATCGTTACGAGCAGTTGTTCGAGGTGCTGACCTGCGACGAAGCCTACGTCAAGAAGCCCATTTCGCTGCGCCATCCGCTGATTTTCTATCTCGGTCACACCGCCACCTTTTTCATCAATAAATTGGTGCTGGCCGGCCTGATCGAACAGCGTATCAACCCGGCGTTCGAGTCGATGTTCGCCATCGGTGTCGATGAAATGAGCTGGGACGATCTCAACGACGCCCGCTACGACTGGCCCAGTGTCACGGCGGTCAAAACCTATCGCCAGCAGGTGCGAGCGACAGTCGACCGGCTGATCCGGACATTGCCGCTGCAGTTGCCGATTGGCTGGAACCACCCGTGGTGGATCATCCTGATGGGGGTCGAGCACGAGCGCATTCACCTGGAAACCTCGTCCGTGCTGATCCGCCAGCACCAGTTGCGTTACGTGACGCCGCATCCGGCCTGGATGCCGTGCCGCACAGCAGGCGAGGCGCCGGCGAACGCGCTGGTTGCTGTTCCTTCGAGCGAGGTACGCCTGGGGCGGGAGCTTGATGATCCGTGGGTATACGGCTGGGACAACGAATTCGGCCGCCATGCCGCCGCCACCGCGCCATTCCAGGCCAGCCGCTATCTCGTCACCAACCGGGAATATCTGGCTTTCGTCGAGGCGGGCGGCTACACCGACGACACGCTGTGGCAGGAAGAGGGCGCCGCCTGGAAAACATTTGCGCAGGCGGAATATCCGACCTTCTGGATCAAGGACGGCACAGACTGGCGTCTGCGTCTGATGCTGGAAGAAGTACCGATGCCGTGGGATTGGCCGGTGGAGACCAACTATCACGAGGCCAAGGCGTTCTGCCAGTGGAAAGCGCGCGTCAGCGGACAGCCGGTGCGCCTGCCGAGCGAGGATGAGTGGCACGCGCTGTCCCGCTTCGCTGGCGTTTCCAGTCGGTTAGGCAAGGAGATCGCACCAGCCAATCTGCAGCTTGACCACTACGCGTCGTCCTGCCCGGTGACCACGTTCGCGCACGGCCCGTTCTTCGACGTGATCGGCAACGTCTGGCAGTGGACCGAGACGCCGACCTATCCGTTCGAGGGTTTCCAGACCCACCCGATCTACGACGATTTCACCGCGCCGACTTTCGACGAGCGGCACAACCTGATCAAGGGCGGATCGTGGATTTCCTGTGGCAACGAAGCGCTGATCGAATCGCGCTATGCGTTTCGCCGCCATTTCTTCCAGCATGCCGGTTTTCGCTACGTGGTCAGCGCCGCGCCGGTCACCGCACCGCCCTCGCGCTACGAAACCGACCAGCTGGTTTCCGAATATGCCGAATTCCACTACGGCGACGAGTATTTCGGCGTGCCCAACTTCCCGCGCGCGCTGGCCGAGCTGGCGATCGCCGCGATGGGCGAGCGGCCAGCCGGGAAAGCACTCGATCTCGGTTGTGCCGCCGGCCGTGCCTCGTTCGAGCTGGCGCGCCATTTCTCGCAGGTCACCGGCATTGATTTCTCGACCCATTTCATCCGCTTGGGCGTGCAATTGGCGGAAACCGGCCGACTGCGTTACACGCTGGTCGAGGAAGGTGAGCTCGTCTCCTATAAGGAACGCAGCCTCGCCGAGCTTGGCTTGGGTGGGCTTGCCGGAAAGGTCGAATTTTTCCAGGGAGATGCCTGCAATCTCAAGCCGGTGTTCAGTGGCTACGACCTGATTCTCGCCGCCAACCTGATCGACCGCCTGTACAGCCCGGCCAGATTCCTCGAAACGGTGCATGAACGCCTGAATCCGGGTGGCCTGCTGCTGATCGCCTCGCCCTATACCTGGCTGGCGGAACACACCAAACGCGAGGAATGGATCGGCGGCTTCAAGAAGGACGGCGAGAACTTCACGACGTTCGACGGACTGAAATCGATCCTGGGTGAGCACTTCCGTCTGCTCGGCGAGCCGGTGTCAGTGCCGTTCGTCATCCGCGAGACGCGACGCAAGTTCCAGCACACATTGTCGGAAGTCAGTGTATGGGAACGTTTGTAAGTACGGGAGTTCTAATGAATTCCCGCATTCGCAATGAATGCCCGGCCCCCCAGGCTGACAGTCGGAATTTTCCCCTGCCGGTATCGAACGCAATCTTGAACGCAGGAGGTCAAAATGAAAAATCCGCTTGGTTTTCAACATCTCAAAGTGGTTGCCCTGGCCGTGAATGACTTGGCGCGGGCAGAACGCTTCTACCGCGATACGCTCGGGTTCGTGCCGGCAATGGAGGGCGGGCAACAAATAGGCTTCGCCTTGGGCGATATCGCAATTCTGCTCAAGCCCGTCTCTGATGGCTGGTATGCCCGTCCAAGTGCAGAGCTCAATCCGCGCCTGACTGTTGCGGTCGAACATGCGCTGCAAACGGAAAAAGAGCTGGTAGCACGTGGCGTGACGATCAGCGATCCGGTGCGACAATATCCGCCGGAAAACTTCTACATTGGCGCCTTCCTCGATAGCGAGGGCAACAAGATCTGGTTCTGCTCGCCAACCGCGCAATAAATTTCGACGGTAGTTCGAGATCAACACAAAAGCCGGCGCCAGGGCGCCGGTCTTTTCATGGTTTCGCATCCAGTTCGGCGCGGTGGCGGCGGAACGCCGGGGCAAGCAGCAGCAAGGTCAACAGCAGCCAAATCGGCAGCACTTCAATGGCGCTGGCGAAGGCTTGTTCGGAAGAGCTTTCGCCGTTCAGCGCGCGCAAGGCCAGCGCAAACATCAAGCTGACAAAACCATAGCCCAGATTAAAGACCAGCCCCTTGAACGAGAGAACGGTGGCGCGTTGCGCCGAATGGGCATGGGTGTTCAAGGTATTGGAAACGATATAACCCAGCGCGGTCATGGCTGCGGCAAGCGGGATGCTGAACACGACGCCCCAGTGCGGAATCTTGAGCGCAACGCCCGCCAGCCCCGCCAGCGTCAGCACCGTGAGAATCATGAAATTGCGCAGCAATGAACAGGATCGCACCAGGCGTCTGGCCAGCGGTGCGACCAGCATTCCCAGCCCGGCCATCGCGGCGCCGATAAAACCGAAGCTGGCCTCAGGCAGATCGATCAGGCGGTAGAACGCGCTGCCGAAAGTCAGGAACAAGCGAACCACGCTATCGATCAGCACGCCCCCGATGATGACAAAGAGCGCGATGGGCGTTCGCAGGATCCAGGTCCCCGCATCCACGATGCTCTGCCAGTTGTTTGTCGCATGCTGATGCGCGCGGGCAGGTGTGTCCATTGCGGCGGGCTCGCGCATTCCGATCGCCAGCCACAACACGATTGCCGCGCTGACCAGATTCAAGGCGATCGGGAAACGCAGCGCAAGGCCTTGATCGATACGCAAGTCGCTGCCAAACAACGCGATGAGGCTGTTCACCAGATGCGGGTCGTACACGGCGGCGCCGATCAGCATGGCCAGGCACAGGCCCAATGATTGCCAGTGCATGACGTCGGCCATTACGTCCGGCCACTCGTGGCTGCGGGATTCCGCCGCAAGTGAATCGTAGGCCAGCGATTCGTCCGCACCGCTCGCCAGCGCCTCCGCCAGTCCGCTGAGTACCCGGTTCGCCAGGCAGAACAGCAACAGGGCCAGCCCACCGTTACGCGGTGCCACGAGGAGCAAGGACATTTCAAGCACCATGCAGAGCGCTGAGGCGATGATCAGGGGACGCCGCCCGATGCGGTCCGCAAGCGCGCCCGAAGGCACTTCGGCCACGACGATGACAATGGCCCATGCAAAATTGAGCAGCGTGTATTGCGTGGCCGAAAGCCCCAGGTCGAGGAAAAGTACCGCCAATACCGGGTAATAGAACCGGGAATTGAACAGCACGCGAAAGCCAATGAAGCGTTTTCGATTGGAATCGGCGAGGCTTGGAAAGGGCAGAACATTCATGGTGCTTGGCCTTTCTGTTGACGAGACACATGCATCCAATAGAGTGCGATTCCTGAAAGATCAGCCTAGCCGATTCCTGGGGCGCGGGGTCTACTTTTACGCAGATTGCGCTCGTTAGCCTGCTGCGCAGCTCGAACGGCAGCTTTCTGCATTGGCTCCTGCTACGCAGGGTGTCCACATGATTTTGTAAACACCCCCGCTACGTTTTGGTATTGCTGAAAATGGAAAACGCCCTGCGTTGCAGGGCGTCATTATGTGGTGATCAGGTTTAATTTCCGGGGTGCAGGTTCGAATTGCGCCGGGCGTAGCAGAAATACACCAGCAGTCCTGCCACCATCCAGATCAGGAAGGCGTACCAGGTGAAGGCTTGCAGGAACATCATCAGAAACAGGCACATTGCGGCCGACAATGCCGGTACAACAGGCGCACCGGGGCAGCGGAAGCCGCGCGGCAGGTCGGGTCGGGTCTTGCGCAGAATCAGCACGGCAATCGAGATCAGCGTGAAGGCTGCCAGTGTGCCGATGTTGATGAGTTCAGCCAGCACATTCAGTGGCACCAATGCGGCGATGGTGGAAAATACCACGCCTACGGTCCAGGTCGTGAAGTACGGGGTGGCATAGCGGGGGTGGATACTCGACAGTTTCTTGGGGAGCAAGCCGTCGCGCGACATCGCGAACAGAATACGGCTTTGGCCGTAGGCCATGACCAGAATCACGGTGGTCATGCCGATGATGGCGCCCAAGTCGATGAAGCCGGCTACCCAGTTCTGACCTGCATACTGCAGTGCCAGTGAAACCGGGTGATCCACGCCGGCAAATTTCTGGAACGGAACGATGCCTGTCATGATGAGAGACACAATGACGTAGAGCGTGGTGCAGGCTGCGAGCGAGCCGATGATGCCGATCGGCAGGTCGCGCTTCGGGTTTTTGACCTCTTCTGCTGCGGAGGTTACGGCGTCAAAACCGATAAAGGCAAAGAACACGATGGCAGCGGCATTCATCATGCCGGATGCGCCAAACGGCATGAACGGTTGCCAGTTTTCCGGTTTTACATGCCAGATTCCGACCGCAATAAAAAGAATCACGACCGAAAGTTTGATTGCCACCATCACGTTGTTGAGCTTTGCTGATTCACGCATGCCACGCGAGAGGATGAAGGTAACCGCCAGCATGATCAGGGCAGCGGGCAGGTTGATGAAGGTAGTTACGCCGGGAATGGCGCCGGGTGCGGCAGTCAGTATCTGAGGCAGGTTGATGCCAAAACCGGCCAGCAGCGATTGGCAGTAGCCGGACCAGCCGACGGAAACCGCTGATGTAGCCAGCCCGTATTCCAGAATCAGATCCCAGCCGATGATCCAGGCTACGAGCTCGCCCAGCGTGCTGTAGGCGTAGGTGTAGATCGAGCCGGATACGGGAATGGTCGAGGCGAATTCGGCATAGCAAAGCGCGGCAAATCCGCAGGCAAGCCCCGCCAGCAGGAAAGACAGTACCAGCGAAGGGCCGGCTGTTAGCGCGCCGGTTCCGGTCAGGACAAAAATCCCGGTGCCAATGATGGCGCCGATGCCCAGAAGCACCAGATCCATAGCGCCCAGCACTTTTTTGAGCCCCTCTCCGGAGGCATGTGCGCCGATCATTGCATCGATATCTTTGGTTCGAAAAATGCTCACGTTGTCCCTCTGTATGGTGGTTGCCCTCAAAGGTCGATGGCTTTGAAACGGCAGAAGGCGCGCATTATTCCACTGCCCCCAATTCGAATTAAGTTGGGATAACCCCGACATCGGGCGGGATACTAGGTTTTGCCGACGTTTTGCCGGGCATGCCCACTGCGATCAGGAAGGGGTCAGCATTGCCAAACGAATGCCTCATGCTTGGCCTGTAAAACTTAGTGCGGAGGGGCGTCAGCACCATCTGATGCCCCGCCGTGTTGTATTTTTTCAAGTACAACTTCAAGTGGGTTCGAATGGTAGCAAGGTGCATCGGGCAGAAAGTTGAGCCAGCAGATCATCTTTAAAACGCTCAAACACCAGCCAGTTTCTGTGCCCGCTTTGCCACCTTCCTCTGCCTTGGCAAAGTGGCTCTACGATTGATCTTAGCTGGTCATCGTGCCAGTGAAATACGGTCAGGTTTCCAAAGGGGAGTTGCCGTACCCAGATTCGTTTTCCGTTAAACAAAAACACCCACGATGTCCTTGTCGTGCCGACCTGTTGAGCGATTTCAGGAGCCGGCTCAACGGGGAAGTGAATCCAACTTCGACGAAGCGGATCTTTCAAGACTGCTTCTTCAAGGTCGTTCCAATCCCATGGCTGGTGGGCCCAATCACTCAGATCAATCTCGATTGCCGGAATATCAAAGGCTTTTAACTTGTCAGCCTTGGCCGGGTCGACATGATGGTTGACTGCGATTTCGATAATGAGCGGATTTTCACTGGTGGTGGTGTAGCAGTCGGCCACAATCAAATCCCCGTTGGCCGGGTTTTCCATCCGGTACTCCAGCTCGACCGTATCCAACAAGATCATCTCCGTAAGCCCTGATGAATGTGGGATTGCCGGTTTGTTTATCCGTTTATGGTCAGAGATAACTTGTTTAGCGGCCAAATGCAGCGCCGTTTCCGCACAACCAGCAAACTCGCTGGAGTTGTCGTGTGCGAAATGATGGGCTCTTTCTTGCCCCCCGTTTTTTGCAATCAAAGGCGCGTGGCAGTGTGGGCATGTGCACTGACAGGCTGCGCCGTTTTCTACTTGATTGATGTGTGCAATGCGGCCATTGGACGCAACAGCAAATGACATGGCAACGCGACTGGTGGTTTGCATGGGTAACTCCTACTTAGGTTGAACACGGAGTTACTGTGGCTGGCAGGGTGGCGTTAGAATAGTCGTTAACCGTCTTGCGACAGAAAGGGATAGTTTTGGGATCCTTTGGAATCAATGAATTAGAAGATGATCTATCAGACGTCGATTTGCAGCTGCTTAGTCGAGCAGCGAAGTCGTTGGACCAGTACATTGGTCAGCACGCAGAGAAAAACCAATCGTTTGATGCCTTACGTGCGGTAGCGCAGTTGACGGTAGAGCGAATTAACTCTGGTCGCAGTGGTGAAGATCTGCGGTGCACTGCGCAAAACATTGTGGAAGCTGCTGGATTTCAAATCTCAGAATCTACTCAACCTGGGAAGGCGCTATCTAGACCCTGGAAAGCGCTTATCGAGGAACGCTTGCATGAGCGGCGCGGTGGCATTCAGGAGTTTGCCGCAGCATCGGGGCTTAAGCACTTTGCTTGGCCCAAGAAAGAAAAAAGCGATGGAGGGAATCCATCGCGGTATTACCTGAAACTCCTGCCGATTTCTGATGAAATTCTCCATCGAGTAAAACCTGCGTTGCCAGGGCAAATCACCTATATCCGTGATCTGGAGCCTGAGCCCTCATGGTGGGCGAAATTTATCCTGCGGGGTGGTTATCGACTGGCGGGATGGCGGCGCTTTTTGTTTCTTAGTTACTTGATTGGGACGCTTCTTCTTTGTGCTGCGGTTGTTGGATTTATGTCTCTGGTGATGTTTTTTTCGTCGTCGCTGAGTACCAAAGATATTGCCACAGCAGTGTTTTCTTCCATGGCATGGGCTTGGCTAACATGGGTGACATTAAGACCCTATAGCAAACTGCTTGATTGGCGAATCATCATGGCTCCGAGCGGCATGGTTTCGTTTCGGGAGCTGGATGTTCAACTTGAAATGATGCGAGATCCAAAATTAGGATCTGATCAGCCCACAACAATTCGATTGGTGAGGTATGCCAGTACCTGCCCAATTTGTGGTGGGAAAATCGCGGTAGCTGATGGCAAGAAAGAATTTCCGAATCGTTTGGTTGGACGCTGCCGGGAGAATCCTGCCGAGCATGTGTACAGTTTTGATCGACTGACGTGTGTGGGAAAGTTATTGCGGTAGTTTATTTAATTACTCAGGTGACTCAGAAAATGGCAATTGCGGCTGATTGGCGCCAAAGAATGACTCCTGACCAAAATTTTCAGTCTGGCTATGCGCTGTGAAACAGCCAACCTGCACGAAGGCCTGGAAAGTTTCTGCCATAAACGTAAGCCAAAAAGGCAACGCAGGGCGATATAATGACGAAAGGTTGGTGGAAAATCTCATCGGTGAGCAATTCCAAACAAAACTAGGGGGCGTAGTTGGATACAACAAAGGGATCGCCAGATAGTAATAACCCTCTTGCCACAGCACAACGAGAAACGGCTGGTGCGCAAACGTTCGAGAAATACGAATACCAGTACCACTGGGCACTGTGTCGAATCCTTGGCGCTCATGAAAATTTTGACGATTACGTTGTCTTTATCGAGCTGCATGAAGACGTGGTGTTGGCGACTTCGACCGATGAATCCCTCGCGCAGTTTGAATTCAATCAAATAAAAAATGTCAGTTCTTCTCCGTGGAACAAGAAAAAACTGACTTCGGTCCCTAAGGCGACCGCCAAGAAAGTTACAAACTCAATTCTCGGAAAGATGCTTCAAGGTGTTCGAGAAAAGCCTTTTGCTGACAAGCTGAATTCGCTCGATTTGGTTGCAACCTGTGGCTTCAACCTGCCTCCTAAAACAGATGGACTAAAACTCTCGATCATTTCGATTGGTGATCTGCACGATGATTGCTTGAAAGACATCCAAGCTGCGATCGATAAGGAACTTGGCAAATACCCCATCCCTAAAAGCTTGAGGTTCATCACCCCCGATTTACCTGCTTCCGGCTTTCAGGATGTAGCTATTGGCCGAATTTCCAAGCTTGTCGAGGTGAAAGCTCCTGGAGCCAAGTGCAATGCATCATCAATCTATCGCACACTAATTGATGACTTACATCGCAAGGGAACTGTGGCGTTTGACTTTACTGAATGGAACAACCTTATAAAGAACAAAGGAACAACTCACAGTGACGTTGAGAGAGTTATCTCGTCATACACAGAAAGCAAGGGTATTGAGACTTTTTTGCAGGACTTCGATGACATCCTTAACGATTTGGAACTGAAGTCAAATAAGCGGATTCAGGTTCGCAGAGCTTTTGAGCGCTATCACAATGCAGTGCGCCTAGAGCGCACCTTGATTGCTATCGACAATCAACAGGTAGTCAAGGATACGGTTGAAAGTAACTTTGAGATATTCGAAGAACAAGGTGCAAAGGAATTTATGGAGCAGGCACTTTGGGCTTTGCCGGAAACTACCAAAAAAAACCTTATCGATTTGGAGTCAACCCAAGCCGCGATCATCTACGAGCTGTTGAGTAAATGCCATGAAAAATGAGCCTACCATTGACAACTTTAAATTGCTGATCAGAAATCTCAGGACAAAGCAGCATGAAAAACTTAGCATTCAAACGACTGGTAGTAGCCTCCGATACCCTAAAGTCCGGAAATCAGTTCGAGTTCAAACCCCGCTTCAACCTGATCACAGCGAACGACAATAGCATTGGAAAATCGACTCTAGCCAAGCTGTTGTTCTGGACTTTGGGTGGAGATCCGGAGCTGGATGTTACATGGACATCATTTGATGCTCGCTGCTTGGTTGATTTCAGTGTCGGCAACGAGACCTATCAGGCTGGACGATACGGGAACATAATGTTTCTCCGTCGTCCTAATGGCCAATGGGAAAAATTCCCCAAGATCACTGGCGCGTACTCTGAGGCCTTTGCTGAAATCGTTGGCTTCGAGGCCCTGTTACCAAATAGGGACGATTCAACCAAACTAGAGACCCCTCCTCCTGCTTTCTACTTCCTGCCTTTCTACGTTGATCAGCAGCGCAGTTGGTCTCAAGCTTGGAATGGCTTCACCAAACTCGAACAATATTCCAAGTGGCAAAAGACAATCATCGAATATCACACAGGTTATTTACTGCCTGAATTTTTCACATTCGAAGAGCAAATTGCAGCTAAAAATCTTGAGAAAAAAACAGCAGAAGTCGAGGTCAAAAAGATTGAGACTACTATCGAGGTAGTCAAAACGTATTTACCAACATCGACTAAAGCCATTGCCCTTTCAAAGGGAGAGTTCGATACCCTTGCTACAGAAGTATCTGAAGACATCACCAAACTTCAGGCCAAGCAAGAAGAACTGCTTAGGACAGTTGCCGAAATCCAAACGGAACGCCTCTATTTGCAGGGGCAACTTGATTTGGCGAAGCTGGCATCTGCTGAGCTTGAAAAGGATTACACCTTTTCTGTCGAATGCGTTGAAGGCGAGTCCCTGCTGTGTCCGCTGTGTGGAACCGTGCACGATAACTCGTCACCAAGAAGAGCCTCCATCCTGGCTGATAAGGATGAGGCAGATAGCCAGGTAATGCTGCTCAGCGGAAAGATCGAGCGCCTGGGGAAAAAACTAGCCAAAACTCAAGAACTGCTTGAGGGCACGCGTACTGAAATTGAGGCCATCAACAATAAATACAAATCGCCTGAGCCCTCTGAAATGACAGATACAGAAGCGATCACGGCCGAATCATCATTCCTAGACTGCATTATTTCTCGTGCAGTCCAGAAGCATGTGCAACGGACGATGGAGACCAAGACAGCTCTGATTCGAACCATCAAGTCCGCTAACAAAAAATTGAGAGAAAAACAGAAGAAGCTACTGACCAAAGAAGAGCGAGAAGACCTTGATGCCGCGTTCAAAGACACCCTGGCCAAGTATGTCGGTGAGCTGAAGGCTCAAGGTGTTAATTTGTCACCAGTCGAGTCCCCTCTTGATTACAAGAAGCTCTACGGAAGTGGTGGAGCGGCAGAAAGCACCCGTGGCATCCTGGCGTACTACATGTCCGTTATCCGACAGGCACACAATGCAGGGAATGAGGCTTTTTCGGCTGTTGTAATCGACACCCCGAATCAACAGGAGCAAGCCGATTTTAACTACGAGAAGATCCTCAAATTCCTGATGGATACGGTGCCTTCAAATGCACAACTCATTTTGTGCGCGATGAACCGTAGCGAGATACAGAGCTACAAGAGTGCGGCGCACGTTATTGCGCTGGACGAAGAGAAGATTCTCAAAGATACAAAATACGCTGAGTGCCGAGCTTTACTCAACTTCGATGGTTCTATCCTTTCGTCATCGCCAGCGCAGTGATAATCGAGATGCCGCCCCCGTAATGAAAAAAGCTCCATTTCGGAGCTTTTTTCATTATCTGCGTCGCTAATTTTTCACTAACTTGGCGCAGTTTTCACTTTCTGTGTCATCCGACAAATCAAACATCCAGGTTCCGTGCCACCAGGGCGTTCTGTTCGATGAACTGACGCCTTGGTTCCACCTGGTCGCCCATGAGGGTGGTGAAGATTTCATCGGCGGCAATTGCATCATCGATGCTGACCTTGAGCAGGCGGCGCACGGTGATGTCCATGGTGGTTTCCCACAGCTGTTCCGGGTTCATTTCGCCCAGGCCTTTATAGCGCTGGATGCTCATGTTGCGGCGGACTTCGTTCAGCAGCCAGTTCAGTCCTTCCTTGAAGGAAGAGATCGGCTGGATGGCTTCACCGCGGCGGATGCTGGCTTCCGATGTGAGCAGGCCTTGCAGCATGTCGGCAGTCTTGCGGATCTGGGCGTAGTCGCCGGAGGTCAGGAAGTCTTCGTCGATGTACTGCATGCTGGTAATGCCATGCAGACGGCGCTCGATCTTGAGGGTGAAGACACCTTCCGATTCGCTGATGTTGAAGCTGAATGCCGGGTTGTTGATGGCTTGCGCGAGCTGGGCGGCACCGCTTTCGGCTGATTCCTGGCTGGAAAGATCCAGTGCCGGGATTTCAAGCATGGCTTCAAGGATCTGCGGGTCGAGGAAGCGGCTTTCGCGCTCGATCACGGCTTCGGCAATGAAGTATTGGCGTGCCAGTGTTTCCAGCGCATCGCCGGCAATGCCGGGGCGATCCTGGCCTGGCAGCAGTTCGGCATTGCTGAGCGCGGCGCGCAGCAGGTGCTGCTTGAGTTCCGATTCGTCCTTGAGGTAGGTTTCGCTCTTGCCGTGCTTGACCTTGAACAGCGGCGGCTGGGCGATGTAAACGTAGCCGCGCTCGACCAGTTCGGGCATCTGGCGGTAGAAGAAGGTCAGCAGCAGCGTGCGAATGTGCGAGCCATCCACGTCCGCATCGGTCATGATGATGATGCGGTGATAGCGCAGTTTTTCCAGGTTGAATTCGTCCTTGCCGATGCCGCAGCCCAGCGCGGTGATCAGCGTGCCGACTTCCTGGCTTTGCAGCATCTTGTCAAAGCGCGCGCGTTCCACGTTCAGGATCTTGCCCTTCAACGGCAGGATGGCCTGGAATTTGCGGTCGCGCCCTTGCTTGGCGGAGCCACCGGCGGAATCACCCTCGACCAGATAGAGTTCAGACAGCGCCGGGTCTTTTTCCTGGCAGTCGGCCAGCTTGCCGGGCAGGCCCAGGCCGTCGAGCACGCCCTTGCGGCGGGTGAGTTCACGCGCCTTGCGTGCGGCTTCACGGGCGCGGGCGGCTTCAACGATCTTGCCGCAGATGGTCTTGGCGTCGTTCGGGTGTTCCAGCATGAATTCGGCCAGCTTGCCGGCCACCACTTCTTCCACGGCCGGGCGTGCTTCACCGGAGACCAGCTTCATCTTGGTCTGCGAGGCAAATTTCGGATCAGGCATCTTCACGGAGAGCACGCAGGCCAGGCCTTCGCGCATGTCATCGCCGCTGATCTCCACCTTGGCCTTCTTGGCGATCTCGTGTTCTTCGATGTATTTGTTGATCACGCGCGTCATGGCTGCGCGCAGGCCGGTAAGGTGAGTGCCGCCATCGGATTGCGGGATGTTGTTGGTGAAGCACAGCACCTGTTCCTGATAGCTGTCGTTCCACTGCATGGCCACTTCTACCGTGAGCTCGACATTGTGGACCTGGCCGGTGGTGACGAGCGTGGTACCTTGCGAGTAGAAAACGGTTGGGTGCAAGACGGATTTGGTGCGGTTGATGTAATCGACAAAGCCCTTTACGCCGCCGGAGAAAGCAAAGTTCTCTTCCTTGCCGGTGCGTTTGTCGATCAGGCGGATCGCTACCCCGTTGTTGAGGAAGGAAAGCTCGCGCAGGCGCTTGGCCAGAATTTCGTAATGCCATTCAACCTGGCCGAAAATTTCCTCGTCCGCCATGAAATGCACTTCCGTGCCGCGCTTTTCCGTTGTACCGAGCACCTTGAGGGGAGAAACCTCTACGCCATTCTGGATCTCGATTTCACGGTTGACTGCCTTGCCCTGGTTGAATTCCAGGAAATGTTTCCTGCCGTCGCGGCGAATGGTCAGGCGCAACCACTTCGAGAGCGCATTCACGCACGATACGCCCACGCCGTGCAGGCCGCCGGATACCTTGTAGCTGTTCTGGTTGAACTTGCCGCCGGCATGCAGCACGCACATCACGATTTCGGCAGCAGAGCGCTTGGGTTCATGCTTGTCGTCGAACTTGATACCCACCGGAATGCCGCGGCCGTTGTCGGTGACGGAGATCGAATTATCGGCATGGATGGTGACCACGATATCGTCGCAATGGCCAGCCAGGGCTTCGTCGATGGCGTTGTCGACCACTTCGAACACCATGTGGTGCAGGCCGGTGCCATCCGAAGTGTCGCCGATATACATGCCGGGGCGCTTGCGTACCGCTTCCAGCCCTTCCAGTTGCTGGATCGAGGATTCGTCGTAGTCGTTGCCGTTTTGGGCAGCGCCGTTTTGTGGCAGATCGTGTTCGCTCATGTGTGTCTCGCTTGAATCCGGGGTGTGCCTAGAAAGCACAAAAGGTCGGGGCAGGCCCCGACCTTGCAGGTATTGCCATTGATCAGATGCGCATTGGCATCACGATGTACTTGAAGTGCTCGTTGTCCGGGATGGTGACCAGCGCGCTGGAGCCGGCTTCGCCAAAAGCGACATGCAGGGTTTCCACCGGGATGTTGGTAAGAACGTCGAGCAGATACTGGATATTGAAACCGATATCGATCGGGGTATTGGCGTAATTGACTTCCAGTTCTTCCTGCGCTTCTTCCTGTTCGGTGTTGTTACAGATGATCTTGAGCAGGCCATCGGTCAACACCAGGCGCACGCCACGGAATTTTTCATTGGAAAGGATGGCGGCGCGCTGCATGGCAGCCAGCAGAGTCTGGCGCTCGATCACCAGCAGCTTGTCGTTGCCGCTCGGGATAACGCGGTTGTAATCCGGGAACTTGCCATCTACCACCTTGGTGTGGATGACCACGTTGCCAAAGCTGAATTTGACCTGGTTGCCGGCGATGTCGATCGCCACTTCGTCGTCGTTATCGGCCAGTGCCTTGTAGAGTTCAAGAATGGTCTTGCGCGGCAGGATGACTTCGTTCTTGTCGAAACTGGACGAAAGCTCGGCCGAGGCGAAGGCCAGGCGGTGACCGTCGGTGGCGACCATTTTCAGCAGATTGCCGTCCGTTACCAACAGCAAGCCGTTGAGGTAGTAGCGGATATCCTGGTGTGCCATCGCAAACTGCACGCGGGAAAGCAGGGCCTTGAGCTGGCCTTGCGGCATCTTCAGCGTGGCGCGCAGGTTGGTGTCCACCGCGAGTTGCGGGAAATCATCCGCAGGCAGGGTCTGCAACTGGAAACGGCTTTTGC
Organism: Formivibrio sp. oc-25; assembly: GCF_055810895.1. NCBI lineage: Bacteria > Pseudomonadati > Pseudomonadota > Betaproteobacteria > Neisseriales > Chitinibacteraceae > Formivibrio > Formivibrio sp. oc-25. Next base: position 232,130 of record NZ_JBVVOL010000002.1, read on the forward strand.
CGGCCTTGACGGTGAGGCGGCCATCCGCTTCTTCCAGTGTCACCACGACCTTGTCCGGAATGGCGCGCAGGATGTCGGAAATCTTTTTGGCAGCAACGGTAATCGCAAATTCACCCCCGGAAAATCCTTCGGCCTGCCGGCTGGTAATCTGGATTTCCAGATCGGTACCGGTGAAGGTCAGCGCATCGCCTTCTTTTTTGATCAGGACGTTGGAAAGAATGGGCAGGGTGTGGCGGCGTTCGACGATGCCGGTCACGGTTGCAAGGGGTTTCAGCAAAGCGTCGCGTTCTGCCTGAAGCTGTTGCATGGTGCCTCTTCCGGGTGGGTTTGTAATGGGTGGATTCTACCTGATTGCAAGCTTGTTTGCAGGCGTGCGGCCTGTTGTCTGGGGCTGTCCGCAGTCTTGCGCTCCGTCTCTGTTTGGAGTTTTGCCGCGGAGGTTGCGAGGCTTGTCAGCCACGCAACATCTGCAGCAGGTAGGCGTACTGGGTGCCGATTTCCTGATCGTTCTGGCGCATTTCCTCGATGGTGCGACATGCGTGCAGCACGGTGGTGTGATCGCGCCCGCCAAAGGCATCGCCAATGGCCGGCAGCGACATTTGCGTGAGTTCCTTGGTTAGCGACATGGCGATCTGGCGTGGTCGCGCAATATCCCGCGTACGCTTTTTGGAATGCATGTCGGCAATCTTGATCTTGTAATAATCAGCCACCGTTTTCTGGATGTTTTCTACCGAGACCAGGCGGTTACCGGATGCCAGGATATCGCGCAGGGCTTCGCGAGCGGTTTCAATCGTGATCTGCTGGTTGGTGAAACGGGCGAATGCGACTACGCGGTTAAGCGCCCCCTCGAGTTCACGCACGTTCGAGCGCACGCTCTTGGCGATAAAGAACGCTACGTTGGCATCCAGATGGAAGTGCAGCGCTTCTGCCTTCTTGAGCAGGATGGCTACGCGCATCTCGAGTTCCGGCGGTTCGATCGCGACGGTCAAGCCCCAGGAGAAACGCGATTTCAGGCGTTCCTGCAGGCCTTCGATATCGCTAGGGATGCGATCGGAGGTCAGGATGATCTGTTTGCCGGCCTCGACCAGTGTATTGAACAGATAGAAGAATTCTTCCTGCGTTTTATCTTTTCCGACAAAAAACTGGATGTCGTCCACCAGCAGCAAGTCGAGCGAGTGGTAGTAACGCTTGAATTCCTCGAACCCCTTGTGCTGGTAAGCGCGCACGACGTCGGCAATGTACTTTTCGGCCTGGATGTAGCGGATGCGCACATCGGGGTTGTGCTGGTGGATGCTGTTGCCGATGGCGTGGATCAAGTGGGTTTTACCCAGGCCTACGCCGCCATAGACAAACAGCGGGTTGTAGCCGGAACCAGGGTGGCGGGCGACCTGTTCGGCCGCGGCGCGCGCCAGCTGGTTGGCCTTGCCGGTTACCAGGGTGTCGAAGGTGAACAGCGGGTTCAGTCGATGTGTTTCGTGGTTGGCCGCTGCCGTGCCAAAGCGCTTGGCAGGCTCGGTCTTGACGGGCTGTGGCTTGGGCTCTTCCTTGGTATGGCCGGCAAATTTCGGGCTGCTGCTACTGGGGCGGCGAGCAGGGGTGCTGCCAACGCGCAGTTCGATGGCCGGGGTGCTGCCTTCCAGGTAGGTGGCTGCGGCACGTTCAATGATGCTCAGGTAGCGGTCGCGAATAAAATCCAGAAAGACCGGATTGGGTGCGGCAATGGTCAGTATGCCGTCGTTGACTTCCGCCGAGAGCGGCTTGATCCAGATATTGAATTGGCTGGCACCAAGACTTTTTTCCAGTTCGGACAGGCAGTGGGGCCAAAGGTTTTCCATATCGGGCATCGGTATTTAAACGAAACGGCCCGCGGCAGTCCGTGTGTACGCTGCAGGCGGGCATTCGTATTTTTTAAGGGTGGTCGGGGGATGATTCTAGCGCGCTGTCATGGAATTATCCACAGGCGAATGATTTTTTCATGTGGTGTGGAGATTGACAAAGGGGTGGACTGCGGGTGTAATAGGGAGTTTACTAGCTCAACTGCCAAACAAGGTCCAGGGAACTTCCATGAAGCGTACTTTCCAACCCTCCGTTATTCGCCGTAAGCGCACCCACGGTTTTCGTGCTCGCATGAAGACCCGTGGCGGTCGTGCTGTTCTGAACGCCCGTCGTGCACGCGGTCGCAAGGTTCTGTCTGCCTGAGGCTAAGCCTCAAGGGCTGACAGCCACAAGCTTGACAAGCGTTTCTCGTTACCGCTTTCTGCGGGCGATGCGCTTGCTGAAAACGGATGATTTTTCATCCGTTTTTAGTTTGCGCCGCACGGCTGGCGATGCTTGGTTCCAGGTGCTGGTGGCGCCCAATAATCTCCCTTGCGCACGTCTGGGGCTGGTTGTCGGGCGCAAGACGGACAAGCGCGCAGTCCGGCGCAACTACATCAAACGTCTTGTGCGTGAAACTTTCAGATTGCAGGCGCAAGAACTTGCCGGTCTGGATGTAGTCGTACGCGCACGCTGCAGTTTTGGCCGATCCCAGGGGGGCGAGGCAAGAAAGGCGTTGAGGCAATTGTTTCAGAGAGTGCAGCGATGGCGCGCCTGATAATCGGCCTGCTGCGGTTTTATCAGCTGGTCATCAGCCCCTGGCTGGGTCCGCGCTGTCGCTACACACCTACCTGTTCTCAATACGCTATTGAGGCGGTCCGCCGCTATGGCGCATTCAAAGGCGGGTGGCTTACAATCCGACGTTTGGCCCGTTGTCACCCTTGGGGGGGCTGTGGCCATGATCCTGTTCCCTAATTTTCTGAGTTCGAAATGGATAGCAAGAAACTAACTATTTTTGTGCTCCTTGCAGTGGTTCTCATGTTCGGCTGGGAATTGCTGATGGATCGCATGTATCCGGAGCGCAAGGCGCAACGGATGGCGGCTTCCATTCCTGTGACTGCTTCTGCTCCGGCTGCGGCATCAGGAGCGGCTGGCGTTGCGAATGCCCCGGTCGATGCTGGCCGCTTGGTACAAGGTCAGCGGATTTCGGTCACCACCGATCTGTTCGCAGCTGAAATTGATACCAATGGTGCAGACCTGCGCAAGGTCAATCTTTTGCAACATGGCGAGGCTGGCAATTCCAAGCAGCCGTTCCAGTTGCTGATGGATGGCCAGGAACGTATCTCTGTGGCACAAACCGGCCTGATTGGCCAGGATCTGCCTACGCACAAGAGCGTATTCAAGGCAGCGCAGACCAGCTACAAGCTGGCAGATGGCCAGAACGAACTGTCAGTCCGCCTCGAGGCTACCGGGCCTGAAGGTGTGCAGGTCGCCAAGACCTATGTCTTCAAGCGTGGCAGCTATGTGGTCGATGTGAAGTACGAGCTGGCCAACAATAGTGCCAATGCGCTGAAGGCCAGTGCTTATTACCGCTTCCTGCGCGATGGTTACAAGCCCGAAGCTGGCATGATGGGTACCAATACCTTCACCGGCCCGGCGGTCTACACCGATGAGGGCAAGTTCCAGAAGGTGGACTTCGACAAGCTGGCTGAAAACAAGGCCGAATTTGTCAGCAAGGCCAAGGATGGCTGGGTTGCCATGCTGCAGCATTATTTTGCAACCGCCTGGCTGGTTTCGCCCAATGGTCGCGATCCCGTTTGCGGTGCACAGGATTGCCGTTTCGATCTGAAGAAGTTGCCTGATGGCCTCTTTTCGGCAGGTGTGATTGTCGATCTGCCGGAAGTGGCTGCTGGTGGCAAACTGGAAACCGGCGTGCCGCTGTTCCTGGGCCCGGAAGATACCCGTATCCTGAAGCAGGTAGCGCCCGGCTTTGATCTGGTCAAGGACTATGGCTGGGTAACCGTGATTGCCACGCCGCTGTACTGGTTGCTGGAAAAGCTGCACGGATTGGTTGGCAACTGGGGTTGGGCAATCATTTTGCTCACCATCCTGATCAAGGCTGCCTTCTATCCGCTGTCTGCCGCCAGCTACCGTTCGATGGCCAAGATGCGCGTCCTGGCGCCGCGCATGCAGCAGCTGAAAGAGCGTTATGGCGATGATCGCATGAAGCTGCAGCAGGCGATGATGGCCATGTACAAGGAAGAAAAGGTCAATCCGCTCGGTGGCTGCCTGCCGATCCTGATCCAGATTCCGGTGTTTATTGCCCTGTACTGGACCTTGCTGGCTTCGGTTGAAATCCGCCAGGCGCCGTGGCTGGGCTGGATTACCGATCTTTCGGCCAAGGATCCGTACTTCGTCTTGCCGATCCTGATGGCAATCTCGATGTATGTGCAGACCCTGCTGTCGCCGCCGCCGCCTGATCCGGTTCAGGCCAAGATCATGAAATTCATGCCGCTGGTATTCAGTGCCATGTTCTTCATGTTCCCGGCTGGTCTGGTACTGTACTGGGTGGTGAACAATACGCTTTCGATCCTGCAGCAATGGATGATTACCCGCCAGATCGAAAAGGGAGAGAAAGCCGCCAAGGCTTGATCTGATTGATCTTGCAGACAGCCGCCCGTTCGGGGCGGCTGTTTTGTTTCCACTTGTCCCGGCGCGAAATAATGTCATGAATATGCTCTATCCCAATGAAACCATTGCAGCCATCGCTACTGCGCCCGGGCGTGGCGGGGTGGGGGTGATCCGCATCTCCGGCCGCAAGCTGGATGAATTGGTTCAGTGTCTGCTGGGTCGTTCCCTGCAGCCACGATATGCCCATTTCGCCCGCTTTTGTGCCGGCGATGGCACCGTGCTGGATGAGGGGCTGGCTCTGTTTTTTCCCGGCCCGCGTTCATTTACCGGCGAGGATGTGCTCGAATTGCAAGGGCATGGTGGGCCGGTTGTGTTGAAAATGTTGTTGGCGCGCTGCATTGAGCTCGGTGCGCGCCATGCCGAACCGGGGGAATTCACCAAGCGTGCTTTTCTGAATGGCAAGCTGGATCTGACACAGGCCGAAGCGGTGGCGGATCTGATTGACGCGCAATCGGAAGCCGCTGCACGTTCCGCTCTCAAATCACTGGGTGGCGCTTTTTCCCGTGAAATCCGCATGCTGGTCGATGGCCTGATCAATTTGCGCATGCTGGTCGAGGCCACGCTGGATTTCCCGGAAGAAGATATCGATTTTCTGCAGGCGGCCGATGCACAGGGGCAGTTGCAGGGCCTGCAACAGCAATTGGCGCGGGTGCTCGATACTGCGAGCCAGGGCAAATTGTTGCGCGAGGGTATGCATGTCGTGCTGATCGGTCAGCCCAATGTCGGCAAATCCAGTCTGCTCAATGCACTGGCCGGCGAGGAGGTGGCGATTGTTACCGATATTGCCGGCACTACCCGCGATACCGTGCGGGAACTGGTGCTGCTTGATGGCGTGCCGGTGCATGTCATCGATACGGCTGGCTTGCGTGATACACAGGACGTGGTTGAAAAAATTGGCATTGAACGGACCTGGGCTGCAATCGAAAAAGCCGATCTGGCCTTGTTGTTGCTGGATTCGCGCGAAGGCGTCACTAACCATGATCAAGCGATTCTGGCGCGCCTGCCCGATGGTTTGCCGGTCTTGCGTGTATTCAACAAGATTGATTTGACTGGCGAGGTGTCTGGGCTTGTTGCTGAAGATGAGGTTCACGTTTCTGCCCGCACCGGCGAGGGCATGCTGCAGTTGCGGCAAAAGCTGTTGCAGCGTGTAGGCTGGCAGGGGGCCGATGATAGTTTGTTCATGGCGCGCGAACGCCATCTGGATGCCATACGCCGGGCTGCCGGGCACTTGCAGACGGCACAGCAGGCCTATCGCCAGATTGAAATATTGGCTGAAGAGTTGCGTCTGGCCCAGAATGATTTGAATGAAATAACCGGAGAGTTCACCCCGGATGATTTATTGGGTGTGATCTTTAGTCGTTTTTGTATTGGCAAGTAAAATTACTGCCGAGGAGTGTATTCAATGTCCATGAAAGAAGCTGCTGTTCCCATGACCGAGGAACAACTGGATGAACTGGCCGATTTGCTTGATTCCGATCTGACGCCGGAAGACTGCATGGATCTTTCCATGTTGCAGGGGTATCTGACGGCAGTGCTGATTGGCCCGCCGATTGAGGATGCGCAGCGTTGGTTGACGCCAATCTGGGGTGAAGGTCCGCAGGCAGATCATTTTGCTGCCAAAGCCGAGGCCGAACGTCTGATCGAGCTGGTGGTAATGCTGTACAACGAACTTGAAGAGCAGTTGCAGGATGGGGCGGAGGATTTTGAGCCGATTCTGTATCTGGATGAGGAAAGCGGACAGCAGATTGCCCGTCCATGGTGCATGGGTTTCATGTATGGCGCTGCGCTCAACGAAGCGGCCTGGCAGCCGATGCTCGATGATGAGGAATATGGCGCTGCGATGCTGCCGATCGTGATGTGTGCGGACGAAGAGGGGCGCGCGGAAATGGCGGCTGGGGGTGAAGATCCGGCGCAATTCGAGGATGAAGTCGCGGATGAATTGCCGGAGATCGTGGCGGCAATCCGCGAGTACTGGCAGCAGGCCAGTGTGACAAGCAAGTCGGCAGCACGTCCACGTGGCCGCCGGCGCTGAGGAGGTAAACGCATGCCTAACCGAATTCTGTTTGTGGAAGATGATGCCGATCTGGCAGAACTGATCAGCAATTTCCTGCGTTCGTTCGAATTCAGTGTGGAGTTGATGCGCGAAGGTTCTGGCGTGGTCGAGGCCGTGCGCGAGAATCCGCCAGCGCTGGTCTTGCTCGACATCATGCTGCCGGGCAAGGATGGCCTGACGATTTGCCGCGAGTTGCGCGAATTCTATACCGGGCCGATCGTGATGCTGACTTCTCTCAATAGTGACATGAACCAGATTCTGGGTTTTGAGATTGGTGCCAGCGATTACGTGGTGAAAACCACGCCGCCTTCGGTATTGCTGGCCCGCATTCGTGCCCAGTTGCGCCACAACGCCACTGTGCCCGTCGTGGCGGTCCAGGCGCAGCAGGACAAAACCGCACTCAATTTCGGCAAGCTGGTAGTTGACAGCAAAAACCGCACGGCCAGTTACCGGGGGGAATCCCTGCATCTTTCTACCGGCGATTTCGATTTGCTGTGGGAGTTGGCCAGTCATGCCGGCGAGATCCTGTCGCGTGATCACTTGCTGAAGAAATTGCGTGGCATCGAATACGATGGCATGGATCGCAGCATGGATGTGGCGATTTCCCGCTTGCGCAAGAAGCTGGCCGATGATCCGGAAGATCCACGCAAGATCAAGACGATCCGCCATCGCGGCTATCTGTTTGCGACAGATATCTGGTGGCAGGAATGAAATCGACCCACCACGGCAGCATGCGCCAGGTTTTTCTGCGCTTCTATTTCACCGTGGTGGTGTGTTTTCTTGTGGCTGCGGTTTTGATTGGCTCGGCCTACAAGGCCTTGGTCGATCGTGCGCATCAACGCTATCTGACCGATATTTTCCAGGCTGCCATTTCCATCATCGAGCGCGAACTGGGCGATTTGCCGCCTTCCTTGTGGCACGATGAAGTAAAGCGCATTGCCGGCCGCATTCCGGTGCCCATCCAGATCGAGGCGCTGGATGCCTACAATCTGGATCCGGTAAACCAGGTTGCCCTGCGTGGGGGCAGCATCATCCGCCTGTACGATCAGGATCTCTACCTGCACCGCATTCACCAGACCGATGCCATGGTGGTGCTGGGGCCCATCCCCTTCCTTTCCAAGACCGACCATATAGGTTGGGAAGACGTCATGGCGTTGCTGCTGATGTGTCTTTCGCTGGGGGCGCCCGCCTGGCTGTGGTTGCGTCCGCTCTGGCGCGATCTGCTGGAGTTGACCCGCCAGGGGCGCCGGATCGGCGAGGGGGATTTCAGTGCGCGGGTGGCGCTGGATGACAGTTCTGCCTTGGCCTTGCTTGGCGGCACGTTCAACAGTATGGCGCATAACGTTGAAGAATTGACGGCTGCCAGGCGTGCCATGATCGATGCGGTGTCGCACGATTTGCGTACGCCGTTGGCGCGCTTGCGTTATCGCCTGGAGGCCATCAAGGCCGGCGGCGATCCGGCAATGACCATTGCTGCCATCGAGCGCGATCTTGGCCAGATTGATGAACTGATCGAAGAATGGCTGACCATGTCCAGCCTGGATAAGCCGGGCTTGAGTCTTGAGGTCCGGCCAATTGAAATTATCCCTTGGCTTGAGCGCATTCTGTCTGAGTACCGGTTTGAGCGTGGGCCGATTACGCTATGCAATGAAGCAGATATCCAGCATCCCTGTGTGGAGCTCGATAGCTATTATCTGGGCCGGGCTATCAGCAATCTGCTGAATAATGCCTTGCGCTATGGCGGCAAGCGCGCCAGCGTTACCTTTGCCTGGGGTGATGGCGTGGCTGTTCTGCATATTGATGATGATGGCCCGGGTATTCCTGTGAGTGAGCGTGCGCGTCTGCTGTTGCCGTTTGAACGGCTGGAGGCCAGTCGCAATCGCAGCTCGGGCGGGTTTGGCCTCGGTCTGGCTATCGTTGCCATGGTAATGCGCGGTCATGGTGGGCAAGCCGTAATTGGTGAGTCACCATTGGGTGGAGCGCGCATTACGCTGACCTGGGCCACCCCGCTTTCCTCGGTCAGGCACTGAACCGCGCATGTGGTTGCTGACAAATCTTGATGTTTGCGTACGAGACGTTACAAGTCGCAACCAAGCTGACATCGAAAGCCTTACGCACTCTCCTGATAATGCGAGCACACGAATTTGTGTGCTTATTCATTGTTGGGGAAGATTTTCCATGAAAAAACTGATTGCTGTATTGGTGGCCGGTATTTTTGCTACCGCCGCTTCTTTGTCTGTGGCTGCCGATGCGTCTGCTGTCGCCTCCGCAGTGAAGGAAGTTAAAGTTGAGAAGAACGCTACCAAGAAGGCTCAAGCCGAGAAGAAGGCTTCCGCTGTAGCTTCCAAGGCTCAAGCCGAGAAGAAGGCTTCCGCTGTAGCTTCCAAGGCTCAAGCCGAGAAGAAGGCTTCCGCTGTAGCTTCCAAGGCTCAAGCCGAGAAGAAGGCTTCCGCCGTTGCTTCCAAGGCTCAAGC